>JAQGKA010000631.1 GCA_028290355.1 Tardiphaga sp.
CTGAATTTCATAGACTTTCAGGGCACTAAATGCACGCTGGCCTAATTAGTTCCGCGTTGGCAAGCTGCGAAGGTAGACGCGTTTCGGCGCTCTACGCGGCACAAGCCATCGAGCCCGCCGGTGCTGCACGCCGGTTTTCCCTTTGGCCTATTCCGCTCCACGCGGCGGGCCGTTGTTGATGATGTGGGCTGTACCGACAAACTCGCATCGGGCACGATGCCAGGTTGATGCCGGCCAAATATGTCCGCCCCTATAGCAAGGGACAGAAGAACGACTTCAATGATGCCGAAGCGATTGCCGAAACCGTGCAGCGCCCGACGATGAAGTTCGTGGCGACCAAGACCGCGGAGCAACTGGATCTGCAGGCGCTGCATCGGGTGCGCGAGCGGCTGGTGTCGCAACGCACCGGCATCGTCAACCAGATTCGCGCCTTCATGCTGGAACGCGGGATCGCCGTGCGCCAGGGTATCGGCTTGAGGATAACAACTTGCCCAAATGACCGATGGCGATTCTTTACTGCCATGTTGAAACGCCAGCCGCCGCGCCGGCATGCTAGACTAAATCGGTGCGCGGTCGCCTCCGGGAACGCCTAACGACGAGGCGGGTGTGATCGAATTCTCGTCGCCGCCATAAGGCCTCAACACGCGTCGATCCTGCTTCTGCTACCGCTGTCAACATCGCGAAATCCGCGCAAACGAACTCCACACTTCGAAACATGCGATTCAACACTAGCTATTTGCGTTGCAGAGTTCGATACAACCGATTCAAAACTCGATATCGCGGATTCAGTGTTCGAGATGTGCGTTGCATTTTTAGACGGCGTGAGGCCATCGATCTGATCTGGGCCGATCCCGTGATCCTGCCATTTGCAAAACTCGCGTGGCGTTCCCGGCATGTTGCTTCAGTATACATTCACCTTGCCTCGCGTTCAGGGCAACCCGAACGAGGTTGCATGAATGTCGAATACAGGTGCCGGCAACGCAAAAGCAGTTGCGCATTTCTGATTCAAAGTTCGAAAACGCCGATTCGAAGCCTGATATCTTCGTTGCAATCCTCAAGACCAGCGTTGCTGAGTTCGAGATTTCCGATTCAGGGAATAAGTCGGTGGAACATTGGCGGGGCGACCACATGCGCTTCCGTTGGAACGAGCAGCTTTGCGACATCAACTGCGATTTCCCTTGATCGTGACAGGGATCCCGTCAAAGAGCGTACGACCTCCGCTCGTCTTTCTGCCTGGTCGAGCCCCGCGTTACACCAATGCTCCGTCACGGCCGACCCACCATTAGACCAGCGCATCGCCGATCGGCCGAGTTCACGGTAACGTCATTTCGGGCACTTACTCGAAAGCCGTTCGGCATCACCCGATACTCGCTGCTCTCAGCCGTGCGCTTGAATCGATCAGCGTCGGTCTCTGGTCTGGGTAACGAATCTTTACCGGCGCAAATTTGTAGCTTGCTTCGACTGGGCTCAGACTGGAATGGCTGGAACGTGTGTGCCGCGGAGGCTCCAGCGTAACCGACGTTCATCCAGAGGAGTAAAGATGCGCAAACCGATCACGAGGCGCCGCACTGAGCAAGCAGATCAGCAGCGCGCCTACCGCATGCAGCAAAAAGCTCTGCGCAAGCCGTCGCGTGACGATGTCGCGCGGGTGGCGCTGCACCTGATGATCACTGAAGCGCTCAGCAAAGACCAGGATGGTGAACTCGGCGCATGGTGCGATCACCTCGTCACACGGTTAGTCGCGCAGGGTTTCGACCGCAGTGCCGCGTATCGCCGGGTTGACCAGCTCATCGAGCGTTACGCTGACGGCTGGTTATTCCAGCGCAAGCCACATCTGACACGACCCAGCGCGGATTGACGCGCACAAGGGATGAGCTATTCCCCCCGTTACTCCGTTAAACGGCGTTGACATCTGAATCACCTCCAGACCTCTTCCCGCGAGATGTTCCGGACTGTCGTTGGGCTGGCCGGGACGCATCTCTCGGAAGCACTCCCTCCGCAGAACCGGTCGATCGTTCGACTGGTATCTCGAATTGGGATCGAACCGCAGGCCTGCCGCCGGATGTCGCAATGGGACACCGCCTGGATTGTTGACCAGACGAGGCCCGCGAAAGGGCGGTCCACATTATAGGATATGGATCCTAGACACGCATCCAGGATCCTGCCAGGTTGCGGCTTCAAGCAAAGGAGCCGCAGATGTCATCGCCCAGGTTTGCCCCCGAATTTGTCGAACGCATCATGGCCCTGCGGCCGGCCTTGCGCCGGCAGGCTGCGTTCCTGATCGGCAAACGCACCCAGATCGGGTCGCCTGACGACTTCCTGCAGGACACGATTATCACCGCGCTGAAGGGCGCGGATCGGTTTGCAGATGACAACATGTCGGGATGGCTGATGGCGATCCTGCACGGCCATGTCCGGAACGCCCGCCGCCGCGTCCACGTCCGCACCTCAGTGCCGCTGTCGCCGGCGGGTACGGCTGACGGCGATGCGGATATGATCGAGGTGCCGGTCGCCGCGACCCAGGAGCTCAAACTCGACGTCGACGATGCGTTGGCTGCGCTCCGTACGTTGCCCGCGGCCGATCAGGAGATCATCTGGCTGGCCCGGATCGAGGAGCTGTCGCACGAGGAGATCGCGGCACGGCTCGGGTTGCCGCTCGGCACCCTGCATGCGCGGCTGTCCCGCGCAACGGCGCGGCTGCGCGCTGCCTATGAGGCGGAACCCGACGCGGCGAAGACAATCGCTTGCGCCTCTCGTCGTCGTGCCGCGTGAAGATGCGATCATGGCAATGCAAACTTATCTAGTCGCCGGATTTAACGGTGGCGCCGGACGCAGCCTGACTGCGGCGCTGCTCGCCTACGGACTGCACCTTCAGGATCGTCCGACGATCCTGGTGCGGCAGACCTGCAGTGGCCTCCTCTCGACGATCGACCCGCTCGAGACAACACTGCCGGTGCCGTGCTGCGAGCTGACGCTGCCGGCGCCGTATGCGCTCCCGTCCGACCTCACCGCCGGACTGACGACAATGATCCACGGCGCCGACGCACGCTTCATGACCGCTTTGCAACAGATGGCAGTGGCGGAGGTCGGCAACGAGGGGAATGTTGTGGTTGATTTGTGCTGCAACGAGCGCGCCTTGAATGCTGCAACCATGCGCGATGCCTCGATGATCCTGCTTCCGGCGCGGGCATCGGTCTTCGAAGTCGACTGGGCCGTGCGGAGCTTCGCACGGGCCCGCGACATCCAGCGATATCGTGATGCTGCCGTGCCGACGCTGCTCGCAACCATCGTTCCGGACAGCGGGCGTACCCGCCAGATGCACATGCTGGGTCGCATGCTGCGCGACAGCGACCCGGATCGCGAGCTCCTGCCGGGCGAGCCGTCGGAGGTGGTGGTAGAGGTCCCTTTCCTCGACGAAGCCACCCTGACGGCACTCCTTGACGAACGTCCGATCTGGCAGGATCCGCTTTTGAGCGCGCAGTGCCGCGCCTTCGCGACGGCAGCGGCCGTTCGCGCCGATGCTTTCATGACCATGCTGGCTGAGGATGACGGTGATCTCTGACGCTCAAACGACCTTCTTTGGCTGCCCGTGCTCGCCACAGCATCGATCCGGCGTTCCGGTGCCAGCGCGGTGCAATGCACCGTTGTTCCCGGGTGCCGTTGTGGCCTCCGAGCACTCCAGCACGGGAGCATGGGACCAGCCGGCCACGGGCTGCCCGACCTCGGTCGGGCATCGATGGACGCCTGCGATGGACGTTAAAGCGTACCTGCCCTGCCCCGCCTCGGTCGACGTGGCCATAACGTCCGTCCGGCATGAGCCGTGTGGTGATCACGTCACGGTACTCCATCCGCAGAAGCGTTGGACCATGAGACCAAGGCAACGCGGCAACGGCATCACCCTGGACCAATGGTCCCGCATCACCCCAGCGGCGATCACGCGTCGGTTGCTGCATGGGCGCGCCAACGCGGACAACCCTGCTCTTCCACTTCCGGTTGGCCCGTTCTGACCAACGAAAGATCTCCATGTTGACCAAAATTTTTCCGTTTCTTGATCCGGTACACATCACACGCGAATTGTCGGAGCGTCTGCAAGCGTTGGCCAAGGATTGCGTCATCCTTGAACATGACGTCACCTTCGTGTCGGCCCGTTTGCGCAACGCACCAATCCTTGATTCTTATGTCCCTGTTCTGACACCGCTCGGTCTGCATCTCGTTGGCCAGGTTACGCAGCATCCCTTGCTTGGATCGCGCAAGATCGTCACCTCGCAGGTCTGGTTTGCCGATCCGGAAGGACACTGGGCCCGGACTTTGTCGCGATTCTACCGCCTGGGGCGCCCCGCCGATCCCGACGATCGCGATCACATCCTGGCGTCCTCGCCGTTCACGTTCGACGGCTGCGACGAAGATGGCCGGTCGGGAGACGTCAATTGAACCACAATGACGATGACGGCGATGATGCGTCGATGCCTGGTGCGGTCGATCCGGACACCGTCGCAAACGGTGCTGCAGCAGATTCAGCCGATGGCAATCTGGAGCGTCTCAAAGGCCTGCCAAGAATCCTGCGATATGCCATGCTATCCAAGGACAATCGCGACGACGTCGTCGCGCATCGCCTGGTCGCAGAGATCGATGAGCTTTGCCCAAATCTTTCGCAAAACGCCGCCTGGGCGGTCACGCAGGATTCCGAAACCGGTCTTGCCCTGGCCGTCGAACTTGATCGGCTTGCTGTTATCAGAGACCTGCCCCTGTTACGCAGCCTTGGTGATTGCGTTCGATTGCTATCGCTGTCGATGCCGTGTGATTTTGAACAATTTGGTGCCTTCCGGCGCGTCACCCGCGCTATGATCCACGCCTTGCGCCATGTTGCCGCGACTCTCGACGATCAGCAGTGCGCGGACCTTGAAGAATTGATTTACGGTTTCGCCGCACTGCCTGCCGCGACCGGTGTGACGGACGCCACTCGACTTTGGCCGGCGATCAGCAGCGCGGTGTACCTCGGTGAGCGATCGGCGCGTCACCGCATCCGCGCCGCCGTGGTCAATACGACGCGCCATATCCGCCACAACGAGGAGCAGCAGGCGGCCCGGCCACCGGCTCAGTCTGCCGCGGATGTCACAATGCCGGAACCGGTGACCATCCAACCCGTTGCGCACAACCATGTCGTAGTCGGGCGAATGGCCGAAAACGAGATCAAGGCCCTCAAACTATTAGAACCGCTTAGACATGTCCTCAGGTTCTCCCTGCCGCTCATCGAAACACCGCCCCTCGACCGTGTCCGCGCGACGTTGGTCGCCGAGTTCCCGTATGCGGTTGAGGTCATCGATTTCACGCTCACCGATCTGATTGGTCGTCCGACCATGCAGTTGCGACCGCTGCTGCTTGTCGGCGAACCGGGCGGCGGCAAATCCCGCTTCGCCCGCCGTCTCGGCGAAGTTCTGGGCCTGACCATCTGGGGCACAGATGCCGCACAATCCGACGGCAACTCGTTCGCCGGCACCGATCGACGCTGGAACACGGCCCAGCCCTGCCATCCGTTCCTCGCGATTGCCCGAGGCAGAACTGCAAACCCGCTCATGCTGATCGACGAGATCGAGAAGACGAGCACGCGCAGTGACTACGGCCGGCTGTGGGACTGTCTCCTCGGCCTGCTTGAGCCAGAGACCAGCGCCCGGTACCTAGATCCGGCGCTGCAGATTCCACTCGACCTCAGTCACGTGAGCTATGTGGCAACCGCGAACACAATTGAGCCACTGCCCTTGCCGCTGCGCGACCGCTTCAGGACCATTACGTTCCCTAAGCCGACAAGCGACGATCTCGATATGCTGTTGCCCGGGCTGATAGCAGGTCTCGCCGCCGAACTCGGCATTGACAGCCGCTGGATCACACCGCTCGATGCCCATGAGCGCGCCAGCATCGCCGCCGCCTGGCCCGGCGGATCGGTGCGTCGCCTACGCCGCATCCTCGAAACCATTATCCAGGTCCGCGATCGTACGGCGTCTAGACAGTAAACATGAAGTTGAGCGAGCCATTGGCTAACCGAATCTTGGTCTGGGGGCCCATCATTCTGATGTTTAAGCTGTGTTAAAGGGCTGGCTCCATTCAGGGACGCCTCGCCGATGCCGGCGGCGGCGAGCCTCCAGTCGAAGACCCCGAAGCGGTCCGGCTGCACCGACAGCACGATCTCCGCCAAGCCGCCCGAATATCCCGCGAACGCGAATTCGATCCCGGCCGCGCTGTCCGTCATTTTGACGGCCGTCGGGATCGTCCTGATGATTGTGTCTCGGCTCCTGAAGTTGCCCCCCGATCGGCGTCGTCATATTGACGGAAGGCGCGATCGGCCGCGTAGCGTGCGGCTTCGAGATCGCGCACCAGAGCGTCGCGGATCTGATCACGGCGCTGGCTAGCCTCGGTGTCGGCCGCAACAGCCGCCGCAATCGC
>JAQGKA010000668.1 GCA_028290355.1 Tardiphaga sp.
CCGGCATGATGAAATATGCCAGCGTGATGTTCGGCATCGCCACCGCCGGCGGCACGCTGGCCTATCAGATGCAGGCGCCGACAAGTGCGGCGGCCGACAGGAATGTCGACGACCGGCTCAAGGCGCCGTTCGTCGCCGATGCCAATGACTTCATCTATCAATGGGAGTCGTCGCGCGACTACAATCCGTCGGCGGGATTGGAAAAGATCGAAGCCGCGGTGCTTGCCGTTAACGCCGCCGATGACTAGCGCAACCCGCCGGAGACGGGATTGATGGAGGGCGCGCTGAAGCGGATCAAGAATGCCAAACTGCTGCTGATCCCGGGCAGCAACGACAGCCGAGGCCATCTGACCACGGGCGCCGCGAAGTTCTACAGGCAGCAGCTGCAGGAACTGCTGCAGAGCACACCGCAGCGCACCATGTGAGGCGGTTGGTCCCCGCGGATGTCCGATTCTCGACTTTGACGACCGGATAACTATCTCATTGATATTAACGGTATTTTGAGAACCGCCCCGCCATCTTGGGCAGATGGATACCGCGACCCGCGACACCGGATTGACCACGGCGCGCATTATTGTGACGCGACGGGCGCAGCTGCGCATACGGCTCGGCTTCGCCGTGGTCATCGTCGGCGTATTCCAGCTGCAGACCGGGCTGCCGGTGGCGCTGGCATGGGCCGCGCTGTATGTCAGCCTGCAGACCCTCGAATTTTTCGTCTTCCGTCGCGTCGAGGGGGCGAGTGCGCTGACGCCAACCTCGCGATGGCTGTTCTTCAGCCTGATGACGGCGAGCAGCATGGCCTTCACCTCGTTCGGTTTTCTGGAGGCGAGCCATGGCAGCTGGGGCGTAGCCTGCGCCGGCATCCTGTGGTCGGGCTCGATCGCCAATGCGGCGATCGTCAGCGGCGAGTCCCGCGCCGCGCTGGTCTGTTCGCTGCTGCCGCCGGTGCTGGCGTTTCTGGTGGCGCCTTATTTCATTATGGCCAATGGCGGTGGCATCGACGACAGCATCACCGTCGTCACGGCAGGTCTCATCAACGCTTTCGGCACCGTCGCGATGTGGTCGGTGTATCAGCGGCTGCTGAAATCGGCGACCCAGGCGCGCGAGGCCGGCCGGCTGGCCTTGCTTGATCCGGAAACCGGATTACCGAACCGCGCCGCCGTCCAGCAGCGTGTCATCGCGTTGCAGAAGTCCAATCCCGATGGCCTCGTCGTCGTCGCGACGATCAACATCGATCGTTACCAGCATCTGCGCGGCGCCATCGGCCACACCGCGATCCTGCATCTGATCCGCCGGCTGGCGGCGCGCTTCAGCCGTGCCTATGGCGATGCGCCGATCGCCCGGGTGTCGAGCGCCAACCTCGGCCTCGCTTTCATTGCCCACGACATGGACGAGGCCTACCGGATTGCCGCCAAGCTGCAGGCCGCGGTGACGACGCCGGTGCGGCTGCGCGACAACCGCGTCGATGTCAGCGTCACCATCGGCCTTAGCGAGCCCGGCGACGCCCTGCATTTCTCCACCGATGTCTCGATCATCGATCGCGCGATGATCGCCGCCGATCAGGCCCACGCCGCGCGCAAGCCGTTCGCGCGGTTCGATCCCGAACTGTACGGCAATCCCGGCAGCACGCTGTCGCTGATGAGCGAGATGCTGCGCGCGCTCGACAACGGCCAGATGAGCGTCGTCTATCAGCCGAAATACGCGCTGCGCTCCGGCGCCATCGTCGGCGCGGAGGCGCTGGTGCGCTGGACCCATCCGGAACGCGGCGCGCTGCGCCCCGACCTATTCGTGCAGATGGCGGAAGAGACCGGCCACATCGCAGCATTGACCGAATGGGTGCTGCGCCGCGCGGTGGCAGATCAGCGTCGGCTGCATGCCCAAGGCTACGACATCTGCATTTCCGTGAACTGGTCCGGCCATCTGATCGATGACGTCGCCTTCACCGACGTCGCCCTCGCCGTCGCCGCCAAGGCCACTGGCAAGCTCTGCCTTGAGGTGACGGAGACCGCGATCATCGGCAATGCGCGGCTGGCCCGCCAGACTTTGGAGCGGTTTCGCGAAGCGGGTCTGACGATCTCGATCGACGACTACGGCTCAGGTCTTTCGTCGCTGGCCTATCTGAAAAACATCCCCGCCGACGAGCTGAAGATCGACAAGGCCTTTGTGATGAACATGGCGACGGACGCGGTGGATGCGGTGCTGGTCCGCGCCGCCGTCAGCCTCGCCCACAGCCTCGGCCTGCAGGTGGTTGCTGAAGGCGTCGAGCAGCAGGCCGCGCTGGAGCTGCTGCGCGCCATGGGCTGCGACCTCGCGCAAGGCTACCTGATCGCCCGGCCGATGCCGCTCGGCGACCTCAGCGCGTATCTGGGAGAGCGGGTGGCGGAGGATGAGGGGCAGGCGGTGGCGGTTTAGGCGGGGCTGCCAATTGCAGGCTGGGTGGAGCGAAGCGAAATCCGGGAGCGCTGTTACGTTTTACGGATTCACTCAACTTTAAATTGAAATTCTGTTCTTGATTCGTACCTTTCGTCGAGATGAAAGATCCGACGAGGGAGACGTGCCATGTCGATGGAGATCTACCTGTTTTCCGACGCCCGGCTGCCGTCGATGGAGGCCTGGCAGGCGGCCATCGACGCCGATGGCTTTACGCTTCGACTATCCGCGACGCGGCCCTTCGCGGAGCTGAACGGCGCCCTGCCGGTTCAGCTGAACGAAAGGCAAACGGCCTTCGAATGCGATCACTTCAGCGCCAGCGATCTGATGGCCGAGTGTGACGATATCGATTTCGGCCATCCATGGGCCTATTGCCTCGCGTTTCGCTGGGGCGCGGATTTCTACGCCGCGATCGCGGCCTACCTGGCCGCCGCGGCCTATGCAGGGGCGACTGGCGGCGTGATCTTGAATTGCGAGGAGGGGCAATTGATCACGCCGGCGCGTGCCGCCGAGGTCGCGCGGGATATCGAACGGGATATACCGGCTATGGAAGAGATGCTGCGAAAGATAGCACAGCGCTATGCGAACTGAATATTTGCCTTAGCGGAATCGGGGCGTGTCAATTGCCCAATGAGGCGACGCACTCGATCTCGATCAGCATGGCGGGATTGGGCAGCGCCTGCACCACGCAGGTGGTGCGCGCGGGGTAAGGCGGCGGCCCGAAGGCCTCGGAGTACAATGTATTCATGGTCGCAACATCGGACGCGCGCGTCAGCAGCACGTTGACCTTGACGAGGCGGGTGAAGTCCGCGCCGGCCTCTTTCAGAACGCGCTGGATATTGCGAACAACAAAGCCGAACTGCGCCTCGAAACCCTCAGGCAGCGCGCCGTTGTCGTCGAAGCCGGGAATGCCCGAGACGAACAACAGGTCGCCGACGCGGGTTGCGAACGACAGCGGCGGCGCCTTGATGCCGGCGGGTGGAGCGAAATGTTTGATGGGGGCCATGGGGCGAAGCTCCTGCGTTGGGTAATACTTTATCTCGTAGAATGGGTTGAGCGAAGCGAAACCTATCACAGCGGCGTCGGCCCTCAGAGTTCGACCGAAAATGCAGCCCGCTTTTTCGGTCGCTTGTTAAGACGCTCAACCGTCGAAAAAATTCGTCATGGCCGGGCTTGTCCCGGCCATCCACGTCTTTTCCAGTGCGATTGCTTCAAGTCGTGGATGCCCGGCACAAGGCCGGGCATGACGAACTCTGGCGATGTGCCTGATTTTGCTGCCCG
>JAQGKA010000670.1 GCA_028290355.1 Tardiphaga sp.
GCCGAGCAGATGATTTTTGTCGGGTCGCCGGAGCCGAAAGCGATCATGCGGCGGCGCCAGCGCTGCGGGATCGGCAGCGGAATCAGGAATCGCATCAGGTCGACGATGTTCTTGGTGTCGTAGCCGAAGCCGATCCGGTTGATGGCATAGCGGCCCACCGTGGTGCGGTCCTCGTAAGAGAGCCCGACCGGGCGGCACAGCCGCGTATGGTACGGATAATACTTCGACAATGGCGCCGAGGTCACGCCTTCGCCGATATTGGCCTCGATCAGCACATGCGGTTCGCCGTCCGGCTCCGATGCGCCCTCGATCGGTCCGACATAAAGGGCGGCATGCGACCAGGTCGATTGCGTGAGATACTTGATGATGCCAGAGACGCGGTTGTTGCCTTCCACCAGCAATACGTCGCCGTCCATGATCACGTCACGCAGGCGTTCCGGGTCGCTCGGCGTGAACGGCTCGTAACCCGGCACTTCCTTCTGAAGATAGCCGGCGATCAGCTTCCCGACCTTATCGAGCACAAAGCCCATGATGGTCACTCCCCCGGGGCGGTTCGGTTCGCCCGCTTTTCCCTGCATCCATCGTGGTCGAAAGCCATTGCGATTTGGTTCATGCGGAATGCTATCACTCATGATTGATTCACCATGAGAGTTGCCGCGTGGTGCCGGATACGGCAAGGTTCGCGGGACGTTCTCACATGTCACCAAGTTTCGGAAACCATACCATGACAATTTCACGCCGCGGCTTCCTGTCGGCGTCGGCGGCATTGGCGCTTGCACCGCTGTTAGGCGCAAGAACGTTGGCGGCACCGTTGCCGCGCGAGGCTGACATTGTCGTGATCGGCGCGGGCGCCGCAGGCATTGCCGCGGCACGGCGCGTGATGGCGGCAAACCGCAAGGTGATCGTGATCGAGGCTTCCGGCCAGATCGGCGGTCGCTGCGCTACCGACGGGACCAGCTTCCAGGTGCCGTTCGATCGCGGCGCGCGCTGGCTGCACACGCCGGATACCAATGTGCTGATCAAACTGGCGCGCTCCGCCGGCATCGACGTGGCGCCCGCGCCGCCAAGCCAGAAGCTGCGGATCGGCCGCCGCAACGCCCGCGCCGGCGAGACCGAGGATCTGCTGGCCACCTTGGTGCGTGCCAACCGCGCCATTGATGAAGCCGCGCGCAAAGGCGATATCTCGTGCGCTGCAGCCCTGCCAAAGGATCTCGGCGACTGGGCCGGCACCATCGACTTCGTGCTGGGCGCCTATGCGACCGGGAAGGACCTCAAGGACCTCTCCACGCTAGACCAGTTTCGCGCCCAGGACCGCGCCATCGATGTCGGCACCCGTCAGGGGCTGGGTGCGCTGATGGGCAAGCTCGGCGAATCCGTTCCGGTGGCGCTATCGACCCCGGCGACACGGGTCAGCTGGAGCGGTCGTGACATCGGCGTCGAGACGCCTTCCGGCCGAATCGCTGCGCGTGCGGTGATCGTCACCGTGTCATCGAACGTGCTGGCGTCGGGCGCGATCAAGTTCGCGCCGGAGCTGCCGAAGCGTCAACTCGATGCTGTCGCGAAACTGAGCCTCGGCAGCTACGATCGCATCGCGCTGCAACTGGCGGGTAACCCGCTCGGGCTCGGCCACGATGAATTGATGATCGAACAGAGTACCGACACGCGCACCGGCGCGCTGTTCGCCAATATCGGCGGCTCGTCGCTGTGCACGGTGGATGTTGCCGGCTCGTTCGGCCGCGATCTCGCCGCGCAGGGCGAGGCGGCGATGTCGGCCTTCGCGGTGGAGTGGCTGACGAAACTGTTCGGCAGCGATATCAAAGGCGCAGTGAAGCGCTCGGCCGCAACGCGCTGGAATGCATCGCCCTTCGTGCTGGGCGCGATGTCCGGCGCCGCGCCGGGCGGGCAGGCGTCGCGGCGTGTGCTGATCGAACCGATGGGCAACCTGTTCGTCGCCGGCGAGGCCACCCACGAAACGTTGTGGGGCACCGTCGATGGCGCCTGGGAGAGCGGCGAACGCGCCGCGGATGCGGCACTGAAGAAGATCGGCGCGCTGAAGGAGGCCGAGCCGGACGCCCCGGCGCGCAAGCCGAAACGGCGGCAGCGGTCGAGCGGGCTGGGATCGGAGTAGCCGCGACGCGCGGCCGTTGTTTGCGCTACACCGGCAGCGCCAGCTGCATCAGATCCTTCGCCACGATGATCTTGCCGGAAAAGTTCTTCCGCGCGCCTTCGATCCAGTTCTCGTCGGTGACTTCGGGATCGTCGCCCGGCACGAAATGGCTGAGCACCAGTACCTTCACGCCGGCGGCGGCGGCGATGCGGCCGACGTCCTCGGTGGTGGTGTGGCTTTCCATCAGATGCTTCTTCAGCGTCGCGCCGTTCTTCGTCTTCAGCACCAGGCGATCCACGGCCGGAACATAAAGACATTCGTGCACCAGCACGTCGGCGCCCTTGGCGAATTCGGCCAGTTTCGGATTGTAGGCGGTGTCGCTGGAGAACACGATGGTGCCGTCGGGCGTCTCGAATTTGTAGGCGAAGCTATCGACGATCGGCGGATGCGGGGTACGGAACGCCGTCACCTTGACGTCGGCGGTCTGCAGCACCACGCCGTCCTCCGTAACATCCTTGGCGACGAGCAGCGGCCGCGGATCGGGGCGACCTTCGTCTTCGATACGGGTATCGACGTCGAACTTGTTCAGCTCCCAATAGGTTTTGGTCATCGCCTCGATGCCCTTGGGGCCGAAGGAATGGATCGGCGTCGAGAGGCCGGCGGCCCAGGCATTGTAGAACAGGTTGCCGTATTCCAGATTGTGATCGGAATGGTGGTGGCTGATGAAGATGTACTTCACCGACGGGATCGGCACGCCGGCGTTGACCAGCTGCCGGCTGACGCCCATGCCGCAATCGATCACGAATGGCGTGTCGTTGACCACAACGAGGTTGGCGGGATTGGATGCGCCGATGCCGACGCGCGGGCCGCCCTTGGTACCCAGAAAGACGATCCTGGTACGCGGCTTTGCTGGTGCCTGCGCCAGCGCGGGGCGCGCAGCGAAGACGGCGGCGCCGGCAGCGGCAAGCTTCAGCATGTCGCGGCGATCGATCATGGTTTTCTCCCGTTGTTTTCGAATGTTGGCGAGACCCTAGCGCCGTGCCGGCTGGCGCCGCAAGTCACGCCAGCGTCAGTGAAATATCCCGTCGAACAACGGCAGGCTCACCAACGCGGACGCTGCAATCAGCGCGTAGCAGATGCGGCGGAAGGCATCATCGCTGGCGTGGCCGAACAGTTTTGATCCCAGCCACAGGCCGAGGCCGAACAGCGGGCCGGTGATGACCGCGAGGCCGAGCACGGTCGGCGTCCACAGCCCGCCGACGAAGTAGCTCAGCACGATCAGCACGTCGGAAATCGCGAAATACAGAATGATATTGGCGCGGGTGACGGCGGCGACCGCGGTGTCGCGCAGCCAGTACAGCACGATCGGCGGGCCACCGATCTGCGCCAGGCTGCCGAAGAAGCCGGCGACACCGCCCACCGCGATGGTCGCCGGGGCAGTCGGTTTGCCGGGATAGCGCCAGCCCGACATCATCAGCGCCAGCAGCGCAACGATCAGCACCACCAGACCCCAGCGAATCGCGAGCGGATCGCCGAATGCCAGCGCGAGAGTCCCGAGGGGAACGCCGATCAAGGCGCCGATCGACATGATGCCGACATCACGCCGGTCGGCGTGGCGCCACGCACCCGGAATGAGGCCGAGCGACGAGGTGAAGTCGATCAACAGTAGCAAGGGTGACGCCACCTGCGCGCCCGTGACCGCGCTGGCGAGCGGCATGAAGATCATAGCCGAGCCGAAGCCGGAAAAGCCGCGCGCGAGCCCGGCGACGAAGGCGGTGAAGACGAGGAAGACGAGCGACGTGGTGGAATAGGAGCCAAGGCCGAGTGCGGCCATCATGCTTGACGGATATGGAGCATGATGTTGTCCGAAAACCGCGTCACACTTTTCGGCATCATGCTCTCAGGATCCCGCCGGTCTTCTTGGTCACCTCGGCGACGATCTTCGCCGCCGCCGCCTCGATCTCCTGATCGGTCAGCGTCTTCTCGCGGGGCTGCATCGTCACCGCAATGGCGACGGATTTCTTGTCGTCGTCGATGCCCTTGCCCTCATAGACGTCGAACACGGAGACGCCGGTGATCAGCTTCTTGTCGACGCCCGCAGCGGCGCGGACGATATCGCCGGACTTGACGCTGCGATCGACGATGAAAGCAAAGTCGCGGGACACCGGCTGGAACGCGGACAGCTCCAGTGTCGGCTTGGCGCGCGTGGCTCTCTGCTTGGCATCGGGAATGCGATCGAGGATCACTTCGAACGCCATCAGCGGCCCGTCGGCGCCGAGCGCTTCCAGCGCGCGGGGATGCAGTTCGCCGAAATAGCCGAGGATGTTTTGCGGCCCGATCTGGATCGTGCCGGAGCGACCGGGATGCAGCCAGCTCGCGCCACCGGGCACGATCTGCAATGCCTGCATCGGCGCGCCGGCCGCAGCCAGCACCGCAAACGCATCGGCCTTGGCATCGAGCGCGCCGGCGGAGGCCGAGCCGGACCAGTGCCGGCCCATGCCGTTCGACGACGCAAGGCCATGGCGCAGGCCGGCGGCGGCGACGAACTGGTCCTGCGGCCGGTCGCCCTTGAACACCTGTCCGACTTCGAACAGCGCCAGATCGGCAAAGCCGTGATCGGTATTGGCCTGCGCGGACGCAATCAGGCCGGGCAACAGGCTTGGTCGCATGTCGGAAAGATCGGCCGCGATCGGATTGGCCAGCGCCAGTTCCGGCGCACCGCCGCCGAATACTTCGGCGTGTGGCTTGGAGATGAACGACCACGTCACGGCCTCTACCAGGCCGCGCGCGGCGAGCGCGCGTTTGGCGCGTCTGGTGCGCAGCTGGATCTGGGTCAGGATCGGCTTGCGCGGCGCGTCGCCGCGCTCGAACGGCGTCATCGGCACCTTGTCGACGCCGACGATGCGCATGATCTCCTCGACGATATCGGCCTTGCCGTGGACGTCGGAGCGCCATGAGGGCACCGCGACCTTCACCACCGGGCCGTTGCCGACCATCATGAAGCCGAGGTGGACCAGGATGCGGCGCATCTCGACCATGGGCACATCGATGGCAGCGAGTCGCTTCACTTCCGAGATCGGGAAGTCGATCACGCGGTCATCGCCATAGGCGTTGCCGACCACGATGTTCTCCGACGGCGAACCGCCGCACAGGTCCATCACCAGTTTCGTGGCCAGTTCGAGGCCGGGCAGCATGAAGTTGGGATCGACGCCGCGCTCGAAGCGATAGCGCGCGTCGGAGTTGATGCCGAGCTTGCGGCCGGTCTGGGCGATATTGATCTCGTTCCACAGTGCGGATTCGATCAGCACGTCCACGGTGTCTTCCGAGCAGCCGGAAGCTTCGCCGCCCATGATGCCGGCCAGCGATTCGACGCCGTGTTCGTCCGCGATGACGCAGACCTTGCTGTCGAGCGTGTAGGTGCGGCCGTCGAGCGCCTTGAGCGTCTCGCCGTCACGGGCGTGGCGCACAACGATGTCGCCCTTCACCTTCGCGGCGTCGAACACATGCAGCGGCCGCGCGCGGTCGAAGGTGAGGAAATTGGTAATGTCGACCAGCGCGTTGATGGGCCGCAGCCCGATCGAGGTCAGGCGCTTCTGCAGCCATTCCGGCGACGGACCGTTCTTGACGCCGCGCACCAGGCGCAGCGCGAAGCCCGGACACAGCGTGGCATCCTCGACGGTGACTTTCACCGGGCAGGGAAATTCGCCCTTGACCTGCTTGATCCCGGGGTCCTTGAACTTGCCCATGTCGGCGGCGGCGAGGTCGCGCGCGATGCCGTGCACGCCGGTGCAGTCCTGCCGGTTCGGCGTCAGATTGATCTCGAGCACGGGATCGCCGAGCTTGGCCCATTCGGCATAGCCGGCGCCTACGGGCGCATCGGCGGGAAGCTCGATGATGCCGTCATTGTCCTCAGGCAGTTCGAGTTCGCCGGCGGAACACAGCATGCCCTGGCTCTCGACGCCGCGAATATTGCCGACGCTGATCGTGAAGTCCTTCGCCGGGATATAGGTGCCCGGTGCTGCGAACACCGTCGTCAGGCCGGCGCGGGCATTCGGCGCGCCGCACACCACTTGCAGCGGTTCACCGGCACCGGTGTCGACCTTGCACACGCGCAGGCGGTCGGCGTTCGGATGCTGTTCGGCAGAAATGATGCGCGCGATGCTGAACGGCTTCAACACCTTCGCCTTGTCCTCGATATGCTCGACCTCGAGCCCGATCATGGTCAGCTTGTCGGCGAGCTTTTCGAGCGGCTCGTCGGTGTCGAGATGATCCTTCAGCCAGGAGAGGGAGAATTTCACGTGCTCAATCCTCCGGCCAGCGTCGGGACTTCCAGGGGCTTGAAGCCGTAGTGGTTCAGCCAGCGGACGTCGCCTTCGAACAACTGGCGCAGATCGGCCATGCCGTATTTCAGCATGGCGATGCGGTCGATGCCCATGCCCCAGGCGAAGCCCTGGTACACATCGGGATCGATGTCGCAGGCGCGGAGCACGTTGGGGTGCACCATGCCGCAGCCGAGAATCTCCAGCCAGTCGTCGCCTTCGCCGAAGCGGATCTCGTTCTTGTCGCGGCGGCACTGGATGTCGACTTCGAGTGACGGCTCGGTGAACGGGAAGAACGACGGCCGGAACCGCATGTTGACGTTGTCGACCTCGAAGAACGCCTTGCAGAATTCGTGCAGGATCCATTTGAGGTGGCCGAGATGCGAACCCTTGTCGATGACGAGGCCTTCGACCTGGTGGAACATCGGCGTGTGGGTCTGATCGCTGTCGCTGCGATAGGTACGGCCCGGGCAGATGATGCGGATCGGCGGCTTCTGGGTCAGCATGGTCCTCACCTGCACCGGCGAGGTGTGGGTGCGCAGCAGCAGGCGCGAGCCGTCTTCCTTCGGGTTGAAGTAGAAGGTGTCGTGCATCTCGCGGGCCGGATGGCCCTCGGGGAAATTCAGCCTGGTGAAATTGTAGTCGTCGGTCTCAATATCCGGACCTTCGGCAATCGCGAATCCCATGTCGGCGAAGATGGTGGTGAGTTCGTCCATCACCTGGCTGAGCGGATGAATGCGGCCCTGCTCGGCGGCGCTGTCGCGCAGCGGCAATGTGACGTCGATGGTCTCGGAGGCGAGGCGGGCATCGAGTGCCGCGGATTTCAGGATGTCGCGGCGCGCAGTCAGCGCCTGCGTCACGACATCCTTGGCGAGGTTGATCGCCGCGCCCTCGGTCTTGCGCTGCTCCGGCGACATCTTGCCGAGCGTGGATAGCAGGGCCGAGATCGAGCCCTTCTTGCCAAGCGCGCCGACGCGCACCGCCTCGATGGCAGCCTCGTCAGAGGCGCCTGCGATAGCCGCAAGGATTTCGGTTTGGAGAGTCTGCAGATCGGACATGAGCGAAACCTCGTTAAGAGAGGTCTACCCCTGCCTCTCCGCCGTCATGCCCGCGCTTGTCGCGGGCATCCACGTTCAGGGCGCTCAGACGTGGATGGCCGGGACAAGCCCGGCCATGACGTCCAAAGCAAACTGCTTCGCAGTATCAGCCTTACGCCGCGAGAGCGGCTTTGGCCTTCTCGGCAATCGCGTTGAAGGTCGCCGGCTCGTTGATCGCGAGATCCGACAGCACCTTGCGGTCGACGGTGACGCCGGACTTGGCGAGGCCGTTGATAAAGACGCTGTAGGTCATGCCGAGCGGACGGACGGCAGCGTTGAGACGCTGGATCCACAACGCACGGAACGTGCGCTTCTTGCGCTTGCGGTCACGGAAGGCGTACTGGCCTGCCTTGTCGACCGCAGCCTTGGCGGCGCGGATGGTGTTCTTGCGGCGGCCGCGGAAACCCTTGGCGGCCTTATAGACTTTCTTGTGCTTGGCGTGAGCCGTCACACCGCGTTTTACGCGAGCCATGACTGATCTCCTTCAAATGACTGGATGACAATGCGCCGCGCGTACGCGGCAGTGCTGGGGATGGACGGCGAACGCGATCAGGCGTTCGGCAAGAAATACTTCTTGATGTTATCGCCGTCGGTCTTGAACAGCACGCGGGTGCCACGGAGCTGACGAATCTGCTTTTTCGTCCGCTTGATCATGCCGTGGCGTTTGCCGGCATGGGCCGACATCACTTTGCCTGTTCCGGTCACTTTGAAGCGCTTTTTAGCGCCCGACTTGGTCTTCAGCTTGGGCATTTGGCTCTCCTGTGGCCGTACGCATAATGCGCCCCAGGGGGCGCGGCGCAGGCTAAAATGCTCGCTAGAGCGTTGAAAGTGCTCGACTTATTGCCTTACGGAAGAAGTCAGCACGGGCATCGACACGGCAGCCCTTAATCAGCCGGGCGATGAAGGTTGGGCTTATGGCAGAGCAAAGCCGAATTGGCAACGATTAACGCCGTTTAAGACTCACTTGGCGTGTTGCCGCACCGCACTGGCCGGAGCGCATTTTCGTCCCTATCTGTTGCAGGACAACAAGAACCGGTATGGGACAACGAAAATGGTCAGGAATTCAAGGAAAGCCGCCAAAGCGATCGCCATCAAGCAGGATTCGAAGGCTTTGACCGCCATGAAGTGGCTTTTCGCCGCTGCGGCGGTCGCCGCCGCGATTGCGCTGGCCGGCGCCGCCAAGGCTGCTCCCAGCCATGACGGCAACTGGAAGGTCACCATCATTACCCAGGCCGGCAATTGCGATCCCGCCTACAGCTATCCGGTCAAGGTTTCGGGCGGCAAGGTCAGCTATGCCGGCGACGGCAGCTTCGAGATCACCGGCAATGTCGCGGAGGCCGGCAGCGTCAGCGTCGCGATTGCGCGCGGCGACCAGCACGCCAATGCCAGCGGCAAGCTGTCGGGCAATTCCGGCGCCGGCCAGTGGAGCGGCAAATCCGCCACCACCGCCTGCAGCGGCCGCTGGGAAGCCACCCGCGAGAGCTGATTTCGCGAGAGCTGATTTATTGTCATTCCGGGGCGGGAGCAGCGCAGCTGCGAGCGAACCCGGAATCCAGAGATGTCTGAACAGCTCGGGATTCCGGGTCTGCCCTCCAGCCGGCTTCGCCGTCTGAAGTGCATCCCGGAATGACGAAAAGAAAAAGGCCCGCCAGGAAACTGACGGGCCGAAATCTTTTTGAGTGCTGCGTATCGACGAATGCGATCAGCGCGGCGCCAGTACCATGACGACCTGGCGGCCTTCGAAGCGCGCATCCTGTTCGACCTTGGCGTATTCGGCGACGTCGGCCTTGACCTTGTCGAGCAGCTTGGTGCCGATTTCCTGATGCGCCATTTCGCGGCCGCGATAGCGCAAGGTGATCTTGACCTTGTCGCCCTCTTCGAAGAAGCGCTGCATCGCGCGCATTTTCACTTCGTAGTCATGATCATCGATCATCGGGCGGAGCTTGATCTCCTTGATCTCGACGATCTTCTGTTTCTTGCGGGCTTCTGCGGCCTTTTTCTGGGCCGAATATTTGAACTTCCCGTAATCCATAATCTTGCAAACGGGAGGGCTGGTATTGGGCGAAATCTCGACCAGATCCATGCCGGCTTCCATCGCCATCTTGATAGCGGTGATCGTTTCGACATTGCCGTGGTTCAGGCCTGTCTGATCGATCAGCTGGATTTCGTGATTGCGGATTTCATCGTTGGTGCGCGGCCCGTCTTTGGTTGCGGCGGGCGGGGCTCTGTTGGGACGGCGAATGGGTAACTCTCCAATGTTGTGAAGGAAGCGCGCAGTGTGAAGGAATAAGGCGTTTTGAGCAAGCAAACTCACGCACGACAGCGTCAAATCACTCAAATACGAGGCATTTCGGTCACGCGGGCGCGCCAAAGGCGGCCGGACGCGGCAGACGAAGCCGACATAGAGCGCCGCGGCGGGTTCCGCAAGCGCCGGCTCCGCGAAACGCACCGCAGCACCGGCGTTGACGCGTGGTATCTGCTCAATCAAACAGCAGATCTAACGAGGTTCATTTCATGAGCATGACGATATCGGCTGATCTGACCTTCATTGAGGTCGGCAGCGGCAACGACATCCGGCGCATCGCGGTGCGCGCCCGCGACGGTGCGGCGCCCGGGCTGTTCTGGATGAGCGGCTTCAAATCCGACATGCAGGGCACCAAGGCTATCGCGCTCGATGAATGGGCGGCGGAGCACGGCCGCGCCTGCGTGCGGTTCGATTATTCCGGCCATGGCGAATCCGGCGGCGCCTTCATCGACGGCACCATCGGCCGCTGGCTGGAGGACAGCCTCGCAGTGTTCGATGCGGCGTGCCAGGGCCCGCAGGTGGTGATCGGTTCCTCGATGGGCGGCTGGATGGCGTTGCTGCTGGCGCGCGCGCTGGCCCGCCGCGGCACCGTCGGCCGCGCCACGCTGAAAGGCCTGGTGCTGATCGCGCCGGCGCCGGATTTCACCGAAGCCTTGATGTGGAACGGCTTTTCGCCGGAGGTGCGCGAGGAGATCGAGACCAAGGGCGTCTGGCTGCGGCCGTCGGAATATGGCGAGCCGTATCCGATCACGCGCCAGCTGATCGAGGAGGGCCGCAACCACCTGCTGCTCGGCAGCGCGATCGATCTCGGCTGTCCCGTGCGCATTTTGCAAGGCAAGCAGGACCCCGACGTGCCCTGGCAGCACGCATTTGCATTGGCCGAGCGGCTGCCGAGCGAGGACGTGGTGCTGACCATGATCCAGGACGGTGATCATCGCCTGTCGCGGCCGCAGGATATCGCAAGGATGATCGCGGCGGTGAGCGAGCTGTCGGACGCGTAGCGAGCGCACTCTTACTTTCCCTCTCCCACAAGGAGAGAAGGAAGAAGGCCGCGCCATTCCATCAGCACGCTTTCGTCCTGCTCGGTCTCTCGATGCCCGAGGGCGAGCGTCTCGAATTCATCCCGCGCCATTAACTGCGACAGCGCCCATACCGCCGCGCCGCGTACCAATGGGCTTTCATCTGACAGCAAGCGCTCCGCCTCGTTCGTCAGCGCGCCATCATCAGAGTTGCCGATCGCGATCAGCACATTGCGGATAAATCGATCGCGGCCGATCCGCTTCACCGGCGACTTGGTGAACAGCGCGCGAAACGCGGCGTCGTCGAGCTTCGATAGCTCACCCAGCGACGGTGCGCGCAGCTCATCCCGCGCGGCGAGTTTGATTTCGCGGCCTTCCTGCGCAAACTTGTTCCACGGGCACGCCGCGAGGCAATCGTCGCAGCCGTAGATGCGGTTGCCGATGGCCTTGCGGAATTCCTGCGGGATCGGGCCCTTGTTCTCGATGGTGAGATAGGAGATGCAGCGCCGCGCATCGAGCTGGTACGGCGCCGGAAACGCCGCGGTCGGGCAGATATCGAGACAGGCCTGGCACGAACCGCAGTGATCGACGGTGGCCGCATCGGGCGGCAGATCCAGCGTGGTGAAAATCGCGCCGAGACACAGCCACGAGCCGAAGTCGCGCGACACCAGATTGGTATGCTTGCCCTGCCAGCCCAGACCCGATGCCGCCGCCAGCGGCTTCTCCATCACCGCAGCGGTATCGACGAACACTTTGACGTCGCCGCCGGCCTGCGCGATCAGCC
>JAQGKA010000040.1 GCA_028290355.1 Tardiphaga sp.
TCCATGCCGATCGCCTCGGCGCGGCTGACGAAGGTGCGCAGCGTCACCGCCTGTTCGAACGGGCCGGGGACTGCGTTCTTCAAATTGTAGCCGGCGCTCGGCCAGCCGAATTCGGCGATCACGATACGTTTGCCTGGAAACGCGTCGCGCAGCTTCTGGTAGATGATCAGCGCCTGATCGACCGCCTGCTTTTCGGAAAACCCTTCCCAATAGGGCAGGATGTGCGCGGCGATGAAATCGACCGAGGAGGCCAGTTCCGGATGCTCTATCCAGATGTTCCAGATTTCGCCGGTGGTGACGGGAACGTTGACCTGGCTCTTGACCCGCTGGATCAGTTTGATGAGGTCTTCGACCTTTTGCTCGCCGCGGAACACGGTTTCGTTGCCGACCACGATGCCGTTGACGTTGTTGTTGCGTTTGGCCAGATCGATCGCCGAGACCATCTCGCGCTCGTTGCGGTCAATGTTCTTGTCGATCCAGGCGCCGACGGTGACCTTGAGTCCGGCCTCGTTGGCGATCGGCGGCACCAGTTCGACACCGCCAGTCGACGAATACAGACGGATGGCGCGGCTGATCGGCGCAAGCGTCTTCAGATCGGCGCGAATCTTGTCGGCATTGGGAATGTTGTCGACGTCAGGGTGAGCCGTGCCGTCGAACGGCGCATAGGAGACGCTGGGCAGGATGCCTTTGAAGTCGGGGGCTTCCTGCCTCTCCCGCAAGATGCCCCAGAGGGCGGCGTGAGCAGCGGTTACAAACAACAGAACGGCGACGACGGCGCGCATCGCGACTAAACCATGACGGGGCGAGCGTGGCGGGAAGCGGACCCGTCCCCTAGGTCCGACCAGTACAACGGCAGCAGAAAAAGAATATATCTGCCACGCGAATTAACAACTCATATGACGCCGTGGCGTTTTGAGGGCGGCGAAATATTCAAACCGCGAATATTTGCCGCCGTTCCCAAGGCGTCAAATTTATTTTGGCGCTTCGGCCGGAGGCTTCGCGTCGGGCTGTGCGGCCGGAGCGGGGGCTGCGCCGGCAGCAGGCGCGGGCGTCGCAGGCTGCGCCGCGGCGGCGGTCTGCGGCTGCGCGTTGGGGTTGATCCAGCAGGCGTGGACGCGGCCGTTCAGGCTGTCCGGCACTTTTGGATCGAGCGCGCCGAATCGGACGAGGCAACGGAACGTCGCCTGGACATGGCCGCCGGGGCAGCCGAAGCGGTCATAGAGATCGAGATGGCGGAACGCGGTGTCGAGATCGTCACGCCACATCAGCACCACGACGCGGCGGCCGAGCCAGACGCATTCCGGATTGCCGGCGGGACCGTTGATGGCCTGGGTCGCTTCGACGAATTCATCGGTCTTCTTCTGGCTTTCCTTGGCAACGTCGGCGGGGGTAGCGGGACTATTTGCCGCGGGTTTCTGGTCTTGGGCGCGCAAATCGCCGCTCTGGGCGATCGCACCGCCGATGCCGAGCAGCAAAGCCAATCCCGGCACGGCCAGACAACGCAACACCGCATTTTGGAACCCGAACACCAGTCGACGCATAAAGTCCCCGATTATGTTGCCTGCTACGGCACGCTCTGACGCCCTGTCAGATGCCGCTCAAATAGGTCCCCAATACGGCGGAGACCGCGCCTGAATCCCATGACGGACATTTTGGATTTTGTCCAGCAATGCCGGAAGTTTGTCTGTTTTCAGTCGCGCAATAACGCGACAAGGTTGTGATTGCCTGCAAGCTGCTCTTGGCAGATCGGCAGCGACGGGCTAATCGACGGGCCTCTCTGGAGGACGGAACCGATTTCCCACCGCACGCCGCTGGCGCTTCTCCTGCTATCCCTTGGTACGATCGCGGCGGTGTGGTGGTGGCTGGCCACGCCCGTCACGCTGGTGCGCGCGCCGATCGACCCCGCGGCGAAACTGGAATGCGTGTCCTATGCGCCGTTCCGCGGCGAGCAGACCCCGCTGATTCCCTCCACGCAGATTTCCGCCGAACAGATCGCGCAGGATCTCGCGCAGCTCGCGAAAATCTCGAAATGCGTCCGCACCTATTCGATCGAGAACGGCCTCGATCAGGTGCCGGAGCTGGCCGGCAAGGTCGGGCTCAAGGTGATCCAGGGCATTTGGCTCGGTAGCAACCGGCTGAAGAACCAGGCACAGATCGCGACCGCCGTCGGACTGGCCAAGGAATATCCCGGGGTGATCAGCGCCGTCGTGGTCGGCAACGAAGTCCTGCTGCGCGGCGAAATGACCGCCACCGACCTCGCAGCCAACATCCGTTCGGTGAAATCGCAGGTCAAGGTGCCCGTCACCTATGCCGACGTCTGGGAATTCTGGCTGCGTAACCGCGAGATCTATGACGCGGTCGATTTCATCACGATTCACATCCTGCCGTATTGGGAAGACTTTCCGATTCGCGCCAAGAACGCCGCCGCCCATGTGGACTTGATCCGCAAGCGCGTCGCGATCGCGTTCCCGAACAAGGAAATCCTGATCGGCGAGACCGGTTGGCCGAGCGCCGGCCGGATGCGCGACAGCGCGCTGCCGTCGCGCACCAACCAGGCGCGGGTGGTGTCGGAAATTCTCGATCTGGCGAAGCGCGAGAATTTTCGTGTCAATCTGATCGAGGCCTATGACCAGCCGTGGAAGCGCGAGCTCGAGGGTACCGTCGGCGGCTATTGGGGCCTGATCTACGCCGATCAGCGCGAGCTGAAATATCCCGTTGGCGTGCCGATCAGCAATTATCCGGCGTGGAAGCTGCAGATGGGTCTCGGGCTAGGCCTTAGCGTGCTGGTGTTCGCCGTCGGCATGCTGACGCTGCGGCGCCGGCCGTGGTCGCCTCGTTTCGTGACCTGGCTTACCGTTGCGATCTCGGCGACCGCAGCTGG
>JAQGKA010000058.1 GCA_028290355.1 Tardiphaga sp.
CGGCGACATTGAACTCGTTGATGATGTCGGGGTCGTTGTAGCGCTGCGCGACATAGCCGATCGCGGCGATGTAGATCACGAACAGGATGACGTGGGCGACATAGAGCTGCCAGACCCGCTTGAACAGTCGGGTGGCGCCGACGATGAAGCCGCGCTCCAGCATCATCTTGGCGTAGACGAACGACGCCGTGTAGCCGGAAATGAACACGAACAGGTCGGCGGCGTCGGAAAAGCCGTAATTCCGGGTGGTGATCCAGTTGACCACGTTGTCGGGAATGTGATCGAGGAAAATCGCCCAGTTGGCGATACCCCGGAACAGGTCCAGCCGCAGGTCGCGTCCTTTGGGGGGGAGAATGGCGTGAATGTCCATGGGAGCCGTTCGTGCTGCCGATTTGCGAGACCAACCAGATAAGCAGCTTCGTGCCCCGATTGTCACGACGCCGTGGAAAGAATATACCAAACCTCGAAAACCGCCCAACGACGGAATCACGGAGAAAATCCGCGACCAATCACTATACCAACCCCGTCGTTTTCACCAATTTGGCGCAATGTCGCATCTCAAAAGGCTGTCGCATTCCATGACCGCACGTATCTTCAAGGCCGCCAAAAACGCGATGCAGGCTGGGCTCGCCAAGACCAAGGAATGGCAGCTCGACTACGAGCCGGCGCAGGCGCGGGTGATCGAGCCCCTGATGGGCTGGACCAGCTCGGGCGACATGAAGCAGCAGCTGAGCCTCCACTTCCACAGCAAGGAAGAGGCCATCGCCTATTGCGAGCGCGAAGGCATCGCCTACCAGGTGATCGAGCCCAAGGTCCGTGCCCCCCGGGTGATCGCCTATGCCGACAATTTCGCCTTCCGCCGCACCGAGCCCTGGTCGCACTGACCCCCCGCATCGATTCGGGCGCCTGCCTTTCACCCTGACCGGCATCGAAAGTTAGGGTTGCGCATTGCCGCCGCGCAATGACACCATCACGGTAGCCTCGCCCACGGGGCGTGATGCATAAGAAAAAAAACGGAATTGCAGGAAACGGAAGCTGATGCCGCTTCGCTCCACCATCGATCCCACCTCGTCAGATTTCAAGCGCAACGTCGACGTCATGAAGGCGCAGGTCGCCGAGCTGCATGACAAGCTCGGCTCTGTGGCCGGAGGCGGCGGCAAGGCGTCTCGCGCCAAACACACCGCGCGCGGAAAAATGCTGGCGCGCGAGCGCGTCGATCTGCTGATCGATCCCGGCACCGCCTTCCTCGAACTATCGCCGCTGGCCGCTTACGGCCTCTATGGCGGCGACGTGCATTCCGCCAGCATCGTTACCGGCGTCGGCCGCGTCTCCGGCCGCGAATGCATGATCGTCGCCAACGATGCCACCATCAAAGGCGGCACCTATTATCCGATGACGGTGAAAAAGCACCTGCGCGCCCAGGATATCGCCCGACAGAACAATCTGCCCTGCATCTACATGGTGGATTCCGGCGGCGCCTTCCTGCCGCAGCAGGACGAGATCTTTCCGGACGAGCGGCACTTCGGCCGCATCTTCTACAATCAGGCGCAGATGTCGGCGCAGGGCATTCCGCAGATCGCCGTCGTGATGGGCTCCTGCACCGCCGGCGGCGCCTATGTGCCGGCGATGTCCGACGAGAGCATCATCGTGCGGAATCAAGGCACCATCTTCCTGGGCGGTCCGCCGCTGGTGAAGGCCGCCACCGGCGAGGTGGTGACCGCCGAAGAACTCGGCGGCGCAGATGTGCATTCGCGGCATTCTGGAGTGACCGATCACTACGCGCAGAACGATGGCCACGCGATCGGCATCGCGCGGCGCATCGTCTCCAACCTGAAGCCGCCACAGCGCGCCACGCTGAACATGCGGGCTCCGCGCGAACCACTGTTCGCGCGCGAGGAAATCTACGGCGTGGTGCCGGCCGATGCGCGAAAGCCGTTCGACATGCACGACATCATCGCGCGGATCGTCGATGGCTCGGAATTCGACGAGTTCAAGAAACTCTACGGCCAGACGCTGATCTGCGGCTTCGCGCATATCTGGGGCTTTCCGGTCGGCATCATCGCCAACAACGGCATCCTGTTCAGCGAGAGTTCGCTGAAGGGCGCGCACTTCATCGAGCTGTGCTGCCAGCGCAATATCCCGTTGGTGTTCCTGCAGAACATCACCGGCTTCATGGTCGGCAAGAAATACGAGGCCGGCGGCATCGCCCGCGACGGCGCCAAGCTGGTAACGGCGGTCGCCACCGCGGGCGTGCCGAAATTCACCGTGGTGATCGGCGGCTCCTATGGCGCCGGCAACTACGGCATGTGCGGTCGCGCCTACAGCCCGCGCTTCCTTTGGATGTGGCCCAACGCCCGGATCTCGGTGATGGGCGGTGAGCAGGCCGCGATGGTGCTGAGCAGCCTGCGCCGCGACAATATCGAGGCCAAGGGCGGCAGCTGGTCGACCGAGGAAGAAGAGGCGTTTCGTTCGCCGACCCGCCAGCAGTTCGAGACTCAGGGCAGCCCGTATTACGCCACCGCGCGGCTGTGGGACGACGGCGTGATCGATCCCGCCGATACCCGGCTGGTGCTCGGCCTGGGCCTGTCAGCGTCGGCCAATGCGCCGATCCAGCCGACGCGCTTCGGCCTGTTCAGGATGTGATGATGGCCTCAAGCGCGCTCTATCGGCGATTTCGCACGCTGCTGATCGCCAACCGCGGCGAGATTGCCTGCCGCGTCATCCGCACCGCCCGCGCCATGGGGCTGCGCACCGTCGCGGTCTATTCCGAGGCCGATCGCGATGCGCTGCATGTCGCCGAGGCTGACGAGGCCGTGCTGATCGGGCCGGCGCGGGCGCGCGACAGCTATCTCAGCATTGAGCGCATTCTCGAGGCCGCGAAGTCGAGCGGCGCCGAGGCGATCCATCCCGGCTACGGTTTTCTTTCCGAGAGCGCCGAATTCGCCCAGGCCTGTGCCGATGCCGGGATCGTCTTTGTCGGCCCGACCGCCGCCATGATCACCGCGATGGGCTCGAAGTCGGGCTCGAAGATGCTGATGGAAAAGGCCGGCGTGCCGCTGGTGCCGGGCTTTCACGGCGAAGCCCAGGACGAGGCGACGCTGGCCAAAGCGGCCGACAAGATCGGTTTCCCGGTGCTGGTAAAAGCCTCCGCCGGCGGCGGCGGTCGCGGCATGCGAGTGGTGCGCTCCGCGGTCGAACTCGCCGCGGCGATCGTCAGTGCCAAGCGCGAAGCCAAAGCGGCGTTCGGCGACGATCGCATGCTGATCGAGAAATACGTCGACAATCCCCGCCATATCGAGGTGCAGATCGTCGGCGACAGCCATGGCAATCTGCTGTCGCTGTTCGAGCGCGAATGCACCTTGCAGCGTCGCCACCAGAAGGTGATCGAGGAAGCGCCGTCGCCGACCCTCAACGCCGCGCAGCGTGACGCCGTCTGTGCCGCCGCGCGAAAAGCGGCGGGCGCGGTGAACTACGTTGGCGCTGGCACCATCGAATTCGTCTCCGACGGCAAGGACGTGTTCTTCATCGAAATGAACACCCGGCTGCAGGTCGAGCATCCCGTCACCGAGCTGATCACCGGCATCGATCTGGTGGAATGGCAGTTGCGCGTCGCGTTCGGCGAAAAACTGCCGCTGACGCAGGATCAGATCACGCTCAACGGCCACGCGATCGAAGCGCGGGTCTATGCGGAAAATCCGCACAAGAATTTCATGCCGTCGGTCGGAAAGATACGGACGTGGCGCACGCCCGAGGAAAGCAACGGCCTGCGCATCGACGCCGGCTATCGCCAGGGCGATGCGGTGTCGCCGAACTATGATGCGATGCTGGCCAAGGTGATTGCCTGGGCGCCGACCCGGGACGCCGCGATCGATCGTCTCAATCGCGGACTGGAAGACACCGATGTCCGCGGTATCGTCACCAACATTCCATTCCTGTCGGCGCTGGTGACGCATCCGGATGTGCGCGCCAATACCATCGACACCGGTTTTATCGAGCGCGAGCTGAAGACCCTGACGCCGCCCCCAGCGGCGCCGGGCGATATCGAACTTTGCGCCGCGGTCGCGGCAATCGTGAGCCAAGAAGAAGCTGCGCAGGCCGGCGTGAAATCGCCGTGGCAGACCGCAGGCTGGATGCCGGTCGGCCGCCGTCAGCGCGTATTCAAATTCCGCCATGGCGCCGATGAGCATAAGGTGACGCTGCAGTATGGCAGCGGGCCCGCGAAGCTCCTGATCGGCCATCGAGAATTCGCTTTCACATCGTCACCCGGCGAGGACGGCCATTTCGATCTCACACTGGACGGCTCGCGCTCGCGCATTGTCGCGGTCATCGAAGGCCACGAACTCTATCTGCGCACCCGCAACGGCCGCTTCGACATCCACTGGGTCGATCCGTTCGGCGGCGACGACGAGGAGCAGGTCGGCGAGGACAAGATCATGGCGCCGTTGCCCGGCACCGTGGTGGCGCTGCTGGCCGAAGAGGGCGCGACACTGGAAAAGGGCGCCGCGATCCTGACCCTGGAAGTCATGAAGATGGAGCAGACGCTGCGGGCGCCGTTCGCCGGCGTGTTGAAAAGCATCAAGTGCAAGGTCGGCGACATCGTGCAGGAAGGCGTCGAACTGGCCGAGGTCGAGCCCACGGAATCAAAGTCAGCATGAGCGATCAGGTTCACATCGTCGAAGTCGGTCCCCGCGACGGGCTGCAGAACGAAAAGACGTTTGTGAGCGTCGAGGCACGCGTCGCTTTCATCGAGGCGTTGCTCGCAGCCGGTCTTGATACCATCGAGGTAGGCGCCTTCGTATCGCCGAAGGCGATTCCGCAGATGGTGGGCTCGGATCAGGTGCTGCGCGCCGTCGACCATCATCCCGACGCCGAATTCCACGTGCTGGTGCCGAACGAAAAAGGCTATGACGCCGCGCGCGCCGCCGGCGCCAGGGTGATCGCGGTGTTCGCTTCGGCCTCCGAAGGGTTTTCCCGCGCCAATATCAATTGCTCGGTCGCGGAGTCGATCGAGCGTTTCAAGCCGGTGGTCGCGCGCGCCCAAGCCGACGGCATCAAGGTGCGCGGCTATGTCTCCTGTGTACTCGGCTGCCCCTATGACGGCGAGGTCAAACCCCAGGCCGTGGTGGACGTCTCAAAAGTGCTGTGGGATCTCGGCTGCTACGAGGTGTCGCTCGGCGACACCATCGGCGTCGGCACGCCCACGAAAGCGCGGCAGCTGCTGCGCGCCGTCGCCGGCTCGGTGCCGATGGCCAAGCTGGCGATGCATTTCCACGACACCTATGGGCAGGCGCTGGCCAATCTCTATGCCGGCCTGGAGGAGGGCGCCCGCGTCATCGATTCCGCCGCCGGCGGGCTCGGCGGCTGCCCCTATGCGCCCGGTGCGACGGGCAACGTCGGCACCGAGGATGTGGTCTACATGCTGGAAGGCATGGGCATCGTGACGGGTGTCGACATGGACAGGCTGCTGGCCGCGACCAACACCATCAGCGCGCTGATCGGCCGGCCGCCGGTCAGCCGGGTGGCGTCGGCGCTCAATGCGAGCGCGCGCGCGAAGTAGTTACCTTCCCCCGTCCGGTCCCATCACCAGATCGGGCAGGAACGTCGAGATCCCCGGCACGAAGCACAGCAGCACTACCGCGAACATCATCAGCAGCACGAAGGGTAGCGTGCCCCAGATCACGTCGCTGAGCGGGATGTCCGGCGCGACGTTGCGGATGACGAAGATATTGAGCCCGACCGGCGGATGGATCAGGCCCATCTCCATGACGATGGTCATGACGATGCCGAACCAGATGATGTCGAAGCCGGCGGCGCGCAGCGGCGGCAGAATGATCGGCGCCGTCATCAGGATGATCGACACCGGCGGCAGGAAGAAGCCGAGCATCACCACCATCACCAGGATCGCGGCGAGCAATTCCCAGCGCGGCAGATGCATCGCGACAATGGATTCCGCCACCGACTGCGAGATGTGCAGATAGCTCATGACGTAGGAGTACAATAGCGACATGCCGATGATCATCATCAGCATGGTCGACTCGCGAATGGTGGATTTCAGGATCGGCGCGAGGTCGCGCGGCCGCCAC
>JAQGKA010000085.1 GCA_028290355.1 Tardiphaga sp.
GTCCGAGGTCAGCGCAGGGCGAATCGACAGGGCGGGTGGTTGTCATCGGCCCCTATCTGCGTGTGCGGCGTGGCGACGCCGATGCGCAATCGGACACCCATGTTCGCGATTCCGAGGCACGGCTTGACGAGGCCGTCGGCCTCGCGCGCGCCATCGGCCTGACCATCGCTGAAGCCGTCGCCGCACCTCTCGGCCAGATCCGGCCAGCCACCTATCTCGGCAAGGGCAAGGTCGAGGAGATCGTCGGGCTGATCACCGGACACGATATCGAGCTGGTGGTGATGGACTGCGCGCTGTCGCCGATCCAGCAGCGCAATCTCGAAAAGGAATGGAACACCAAGGTGCTCGACCGCACCGGTCTCATTCTGGAAATCTTCGGCCGCCGCGCCAAGACCAAGGAAGGCGCGCTGCAGGTCGAGCTCGCGCACCTCAACTATCAGCGCAGCCGACTGGTGCGGTCATGGACCCATCTGGAGCGCCAGCGCGGCGGCTTCGGCTTCATGGGCGGTCCCGGCGAAACCCAGATCGAGGCGGACCGCCGGCTGATCGGCGACCGCATCACGCGGATCGAAAACGAGATCAAGAAAGTGCAGGCGACACGCCGGCTGCATCGGGCCGGCCGCCAGCGCGTGCCGTATCGCGTCGTCGCGCTGGTCGGCTACACCAATGCTGGCAAATCGACGCTGTTCAACCGGCTGACGCGCGCCGACGTGCAGGCCGCCGACATGCTGTTCGCCACGCTGGACCCGACGTTGCGTGCGCTCACGCTGCCGCATGGCGGCAAGGCGATGCTGTCCGATACCGTCGGCTTCATCTCCAACCTGCCGACGCAACTGGTCGCCGCATTCCGCGCGACGCTGGAAGAAGTGCTGGAAGCCGACATCATCCTGCATGTCCGCGATATCTCGCATGAGGATGCCGACGCTCAGCAGAGCGACGTCGACAAGGTGCTGCGTCAGCTCGGCATCGACACCGACGCCAGCGCGCGGATTCTCGAAGTCTGGAACAAGATCGACCGCTTTACGCCGGACGAGCGCGAAAACCTCGCCAACATTGCCGCGCGCCGTCCGCCGGAAAAGCCGTGCTTCATGGTCTCAGCCGAAACCGGTGAGGGGATCGATGGACTGCTCGATGCGATCGAGGAGCGGCTCGCTGCCACGCGGATCACGCTGGACCTCTCGATCGATGCCGCCGATGGCGCCGGCGTCAGCTGGCTGCATCGCAACGCCGAAGTGCTGGTGAAAGAATTGCACGACGGCCATTTCGACATGGTGGTGCGCGTCGACGAAACCAAGCGCGATATCGTGGTCAGCAAGTTCGGCGCGGTGCTGCATCCGGTGGATGACGCGACGGCTTGACGAAGGTCAGTCTTCGGTGGTCTTCGCCTCATTCCACAGCGCATCCATTTCCTCGAGCGACGCCTGCTGCAGCGTGCGCCCCGTGGCGCTGAGCACCTGCTCGATATAACCGAACCGCCGCTCGAACTTGGCGTTGGTGCCGCGCAATGCGAGATCGGGATCGGCGCCGACGTGGCGCGCCAAGTTGACCAGCGCGAACATCAGGTCGCCGGTCTCGGCTGCGACTTCTTCCATGTGGCCGCGATCCAGCGCCGCTTCGATTTCGTCGGCCTCTTCACGGATTTTCGCGAGCACGGCGCGCGGATCGTTCCAGTCAAAGCCGACGCTGGAGGCTTTGCGCTGGAGGGCCATCGCCTGGGTCAGAGAGGGTTGGCCGGCCTTGATGCTCGCCAGCAGCGCCGAAGGCGCGGCAGCTCCCGCCGGCTGCCGCGCCGCGCGCTCGGCTTTCTCTTCAGCCTTGATGCGATCCCAGACGCCCTTGACGTCCGATGGCGTCAGTTCGCCGTTGCTGTCGGCGAACACATGCGGGTGCCGCCGGATCATTTTCCGGGTGATGGCCTCGACCACGTCGCCGAACGCGAACGCATTCTGCTCCTCGGCCATGCGGGCGTGAAACACCACCTGCAGCAGAAGGTCGCCGAGCTCCTCGCAGAGATCGCCCAGATCGTGGCGTGCAATGGCGTCGACGACCTCATAGGCTTCCTCGATGGTGAAGGGCGCGATACTGGCGAAATCCTGCTCAAGGTCCCACGGGCAGCCGGTGATGGGCGTGCGCAGCTTCGCCATGATCTCGATCAGGCCGGCAATGTCGCGGGAAGGGGTCATGGCACACCAAGGCTGAGGAAAGTTGGGTTTGGTATGCCGCAGGATCGCCGGCCGGCCCAGCAGAAATGCGGGATTTTGCGCGTCTTTCACAGCGCGATGTGGAGTGCTATGGCGTGCCCATGAGCGATCATTTCCAAGACCAAACCGCTTTGGTGCTGTTCTCCGGCGGCCAGGATTCCGCGACCTGCCTCGCATGGGCGCTGCAACGCTTTGCGCGTGTGGAAATGCTCGGTTTCAGCTACGGCCAGCGACACCTGATCGAACTCGACAGTCGCGAAAAACTGCTCGCCGGCATGAAGGCGCTCAATGCCGATTGGGCCGCAAAACTCGGCGACAGCCACACGCTGGATATTCCGACGCTGAGCGTGATCTCCGACACCGCGCTGACGCGCGACGTCGCCATCGAAATGGGCGAGGGCGGATTGCCCAACACCTTCGTGCCCGGCCGCAACCTGGTGTTTCTCACCTTCGCCGCCGCGCTGGCCTATCGGCGCGGCATCACCCACATCATCGGCGGCATGTGCGAGACCGACTATTCCGGCTATCCGGATTGCCGCGACGACACCATCAAGGCGTTGCAGCACGCGCTCAATCTCGGCATGGCCAAGGACTTCCACCTACACACGCCGCTGATGTGGCGCGACAAGGCCGCGACCTGGGCGTTGGCAGAGGAACTGGGCGGGCAGGGCCTGGTCGACCTGATCCGCGAACATTCCCACACCTGCTATCTCGGCGAACGCGGGGCGCTGCACGACTGGGGCTATGGCTGCGGCAAATGCCCGGCCTGCGAACTGCGCGCCAAGGGCTGGAACGAATATTCGGCCAGCGCCGTCTAGTGTCTGAAATCGACTGGCCTTAACTCGATCGGCGCGCCATGCGGCGTACGGTCGGCAGCATGGTCCCAGGCATCGCGGTAGCGGTGCAGGGTGGCGGCCGTGGTGACGCCCTTCTCGGCGATCAGGTTTTCCAGCGTCGCCAGCCAGTGCCGGTAATAGGTTTCGCCGGTGTCGGCATCGCCGGCCGCCTGCGCGCGCTTGATCTCGGTGGCCAGCGCGGCCGCCCATTCGGTCCAGGTGAACAACCCGCGCGCATGCAGGGCGAGCGCCATCGCAAAAGCCTGCGCCTCCCACGGTTCGCGAAACACCGGTCCTTCTTCATCGCGGGGAATGCTGGGCACCGCGACCGTAGCGTGAACCGCCGCCTGCGGGTCGATCGCCATTACGCCGGCTCCAGATACGGCTCGAACGCCTCGACGGAGACCTTCAGGGTCGGATCGCCGTCCGGCCCCCACAACTCGGCGCCGTCGAACACCACGGTGTAGAGCCATTGCGGATTCTCGCCGGCGTCATTCGCGACGGTGTCGGGAAACACATGGCAACCGTGGTCGCGCTCGATCACGCCAACATGCCCGCGAACATAGCGGGGCAAGCGCGTATGGGTGGCGGGGTGGATGTTCCTCGCGCGCACGCGATCGCCGGCCCTGAATTTGGCGGGCGCCGGCGCCGGACGACCGAAGGCGCCGCGGATCATGACGCGTTCGACATCATCGAGCTTGAACCCGCCACGCTTCAGCGGCTTCGGCGGCACCGACGCATGGCCGGCCGCGATCTCGTTGCGCGCAACATAGCCCTTGTCCATCAGCAGGTCTTCGAGCCCGAGCAGCCATTTCTTGTAGTAGCTGCTGGACAGATAGACGTCGGGCGGCAGTGTCTCGCGGAAGAAGCGCGAGGCATCGATGTTGAAAGCACCGGCGGCGCCCATCGCACGCACCATCGCCAGTACGCGCGCTTCCCATGCCGCGTGAAACATCGGTTCGTTCGGTTCCGGTTCGACCTTGCCGAAGCCGTCCATGCCGCCCATGTCGTGAACGCCATTCATGACGGCGCGCCGGGTGTTTTCGGAAGACCCGTGCCGATCATGGAGTCACGCGTCACAAGTTCCGTGAGCTGCTGTTCACTCCAGCCTTCTGTGCCTTCGGGGCGCATCGGCAGCACCAGGAAGCGTGTTTCCGCGGTGGAATCCCAGACGCGAATCTCGATGTCCTTCGGCAGGCTGACGCCGAAATCCGCAAGCACGCCGCGCGGATCCTTGACGGCGCGCGACCGGTAGGGCGCGGCCTTGTACCACACCGGCGGCAGCCCGAGCATTTCCCAGGGGTAGCAGGAGCACAAGGTACAGACGACCATGTTGTGACGCTGCGGCGTGTTCTCGATCACCACCAGGTGATCGCCGACGCGGCTGACATGGCCGAGCGTGCTCACGGCTTTGGTGCCGTCATCCAGCAAGGCCTGCCGGAATGCCGGATCGGTCCAGGCCTTGGCGACCACCTGCGCGCCATTGTGCGGGCCGATCTTGGTCTCGTAGGCCTGGATGATGGCGTCCAGCGCAACGGGATCGACGTAGCCTTTTTCGGTCAGAATGGTCTCGAGCGCGCGCACCCGCAGCTCGGTCTCGGAAAGCTCCGAGTGGTCGTGATCATGGTGGTGGTCGTGATGGTGATCATGCTCGGTCATGCCGTCAGGATAGGCGAAATTTTATTGTCGTGTCGAGAGTTCCGGGACTCAGATAGACGTTGTGAATGGCTGTTCCCGCACCCCGCGCACTGGCGATCGCGACCTTCATTCTGGTTGCCGCACTGCTCGTGGCATCGGGCCATGCCGAGGCGGCCAACGGCGCCTATGCCGTGGATGCCGCCGACATCTCCGATCTCGGCTCCTGCAAGATCGAGAGCTGGCTTTCGACCGCCACCAACAGCGATTTCTCCGCGGTCGCCAATCCGTCCTGCGTGGTCGAGATCGTCCGGCCGGTCGAGCTGAGCGTGATGACCAATCGCTATCGCTCCGATGGCGACTGGAGCACCAGCATCGCGCCAAAAGCCAAGATCAATTTCATTCCCACGGGGATCGGCACCTTCGGCGTATCGGCGCTGGGCGGCGGCGCGTTCGATGCCCTGACCGGCCAGAACACCTCCATGTTCGGCGAAATTCCCGCGACCTATCGATTGTCCGAAATCATGCGGATCAATCTCAACGCCGGCTGGCTGTGGGACCGCACCGTCGATCAGCATTATTTCACCTACGGCGTCGGCTTCGACTGGAAGCTGACCGATCTGTTTCAGTACACGATCGAAATGTACGGACAGGCCGGCGCGTCGGAAATTCGCAGCGTGGTGCAACCGAAATTCCAGACCGGCATTCGCTACCGTCCCAACGAGATTTTCTCGATCGATGTGATCTACGGCCACAACATCACCGGCGAAAACGCCACCTGGATCACGGTGGGCACCACGGTCCGGTTTCCCGCGCCGGAAAATCCGCACGAATCATCGTCGCATTTCTGATCTATCGTTGTGTGGAATGGCGGGCAGGGAGCGCACGCGTTGGGTAGTCTTGTGGTGATCAGAAAGTGCCAAGGGTGGCGCTTCGGCGCTGTCTGCTGGATCGTGTTGGCGGTCGTGACGACGGGATGGTTTGCCGCGCCGGCAACAGCCGCCAATAATCTGTTGTCCGAACAGCCCGACCTCACCGGCTTTTCCGCCAGCGGGCTGCAACGCGTCACCGCGCTCTTCAATGACGAGGTCGCGCACGGAAACCTCGCCGGCGCCATCATGCTGATCCAGCATCGGGGCAGGCCGGTTTATTATCAGGGTTTTGGCGTCCGCGATCCGCAGACCCAAGCACCGATGACAACCGACACGCTGTTTCGGCTGTATTCGATGACCAAGCCGGTCACCAGCGTGGTGGCCATGATGCTGGTCGAGGAGGGCAAGCTTTCGCTCGACGATCCCGTCTCGAAGTTCATCCCATCCTTCGCCAACGCCAAGGTCGCCATCGAGCGCGCGGGACCGGATGGTAAGCCCGTGCTCGATCTGGTGCCTGCGCGTCGACCGATCAGCGTGCTCGACCTGATGCGGCAATCCTCCGGCATCATCTCGATCTTCAGCGAACTCGGTCTCGTCACGAAGCTCTACGTCGACGCCAATCTGATGGCCGGCGATTTCGACAACCGCGAATTTGCCGAGCGGCTGGCGAAACTGCCGTTGGCCTACCAGCCCGGAACGGTCTGGGATTACGGCCATTCGACGGACGTGCTGGGACGCATCATCGAAGTCGCATCGGGGCAATCGCTGTACGACTTCGAGAAGCAGCGACTGTTCGATCCATTGCGGATGCTCGACACCAGCTACTACGTCACCGACACGCAGAAGGCTGCCAGAATTGCGCAGCCGATGCCGCATGACCGCATCATCGGCAAGGAGAGCATCAGCGATCCCACCGTGATCCGGAAATGGCAATCCGGAGGAGGCGGCCTCGTCTCGACGGCGCAGGACTACGCCCGCTTCCTGCAGATGCTGCTCAACGAAGGCACGCTGGACGGCAAGCGCTACCTGACGCCGGAATCGGTTCGCCTGATGAAGAAGAACGAAGTGTCACCGGCGACCGACGTGAAACCCTGGGCGTATTATTATCCCGGCGCCGGTTTCGGCTACGGCCTTGGCTTCGGCGTCCGTATCGGACCTGGCTCAGACGGCGTGCCGGGCTACATTGGCGAGCTGGCCTGGGGCGGCGCCGCCGGAACGTATTTCTGGGCCTATCCGGATCAGGACATGGTCATGCTCTTGATGGTCCAGACGCCCACCCAGCGCGGCCGCATCCAGCCGATCCTGAAGACACTGGTCTACGAGGCGATCGAGAAGCAGCTTCCGCCATTCGGCTCTCCCGATCTGAATAAGTGACTGCAATTGCAGTCCATACGGCTTCCAGGCCGGCGATCGAGCAGAATTGGGCCCGATGTCGCAAAGATTAATTATCGTCGGTGCCGAGTTTTTTTCGGCTTTCCTCGATGGATGACTCTGGCGAATTGACGGTCATCCATTTTAAATATCGGAACATTTAAATTAAAAATAACCCCCGCCGCGCGACGTTCGCCAACGAAACGACGAGCGGCTGGCAGACCGTCACGTTCAATAGTCCGATTTCAATCACTGCAGGCACAACCTACGTCGCCAGCTATCATAGCAATGGCCACTACACGGCCACGGGCGGCTATTTCGGGAGTGCTCGCATCAGCGGTCCGCTGACAGCGCCGGCCACCGGCAATGGCGTTTACACCTACAGCAACAGCAATTTGTTCCCGACCAGCACATTTGGCGCGACCAATTACTGGGTGGATGTCCTGTTCAGCTCCGCCAACCAGCCGCCGGTTGCTGTTAACGACAGCGGCTTCAGTACCGCGCAGAACACAGTACTCACCATTGCAGCGTCGGCCTTGCTGGCCAACGATAGCGATCCGAATGGCGATCCTTTGACGGTCACGGGCGTGAGCGGTGCCGTCAACGGTACGGTCAGCTTCAACGCCCAGGCCAATACCGTCAGCTTCACTCCGACAGCAGGCTATGCCGGTTCGGCCTCGTTCAACTATTCCATCTCTGACGGGCGGAGCGGCACGGCCAACGCGACGGTCAGCCTGACGGTGAACTCTTCGGTTAACCAGCCACCGGTTGCCAACAACGACAGCGGATTCAACGCCGTGCAGAATACGGCGCTCACGATTGCAGCGTCGGCCCTGCTGGCCAACGACACCGATCCGAACGGCGATCCCTTGACGATCACGGGCGTGAGCGGAGCCGTCAACGGCACTGTGAGCTTCAACGCCCAGGCCAACACGGTCACCTTCACCCCGACAGCCGGCTATACCGGCGCCGCCTCCTTCAATTATGCAATCTCCGACGGGCGGAGCGGCACCGCAAATGCGATAGTCAGTCTGACGGTGAATGCTCCGAGCGCGAGCCTGTTCTCGAGTTCGGACACACCTGCGATTCTGTCCGATCCGGACACCAGCCAGGTCAATCTCGGCGTGAGATTTGTATCCTCGTCAGCAGGCTCCATCACAGGCATCAAGTACTACAAGGGCGCCAGCGATACCGGCACCCATGTGGGCTCGCTGTGGACCAGCACCGGCACATTGCTGGCGAACGCGACATTCACCAACGAGACGGGGAGCGGCTGGCAGACCGTCGCGTTCAGCAGCCCGGTTTCGATCACTGCGGGCACAACCTACGTCGCCAGCTATCACAGCAATGGCCACTACACTTCCACGAGCGGCTATTTCGGAACGGCTCGCATCAGCGGTCCGCTGACAGCGCCGGCCAGCGGCAATGGCGTTTACACCTACAGCAACAGCAATGTGTTCCCGACCAGTACATTTGGCGCGACCAACTACTGGGTGGATGTCCTGTTCAGCACCAGCGGCGCCGCCAATCAGCCGCCGATTGCTGTTAACGACAGCGGATTCAGCACCGCGCAGAATACAGCGCTCACCATTGCAGCGTCGGCCCTGCTGGCCAATGACAGCGATCCGAACGGCGATCCTCTGACAATCACCGGCGTGAGCGGTGCCGTGAACGGCACGGTGAGTTTCAACGCCCAGGCCAATACCGTCAGCTTTACCCCAACGACCGGTTACACAGGGGCGGCCTCGTTCAATTATTCCATCTCTGACGGGCGGAGCGGCACGGCCAACGCGGCGGTCAGCCTGACGGTCAACTCTTCGGTTAACCAGCCACCGGTTGCCAACAACGACAGCGGCTTCAGCACTGCGCAGAACACGGCGCTCACCATTGCAGCGTCGGCCCTGCTGGCCAACGATAGCGATCCGAACGGCGATCCCTTGACGATCACGGGCGTGAGCGGCGCCGTCAACGGCACGGTGAGTTTTAACGCCCAGGCCAACACGGTCACCTTCACCCCGACGGCCGGCTATATCGGCGCCGCCTCCTTCAATTATGCAATCTCCGACGGGCGGAACGGCACCGCATCCGCCAATGCCGCACTCTCCGTGACAAGTCCGGCGGTGACCTTGTTCAGTGCAAGCTTCACCCCCAGTATCGTTAGTGTCGCCGATCCCAATGCGGTCGAACTCGGGCTCAAGTTTCAGTCCTCCAGCGCGGGTCAGATCACCGGTATCCGCTTCTACAAGGGGCCACAAAACACTGGCACTCACGTTGCAGATCTCTGGCGCACCACAGGAACCCTGCTTGCCACCGCGACCTTCACCAACGAAACCGCAAGCGGATGGCAGCAAGTCACCTTCGCGAACCCGGTGACGATCGCGGCGGGGACGACTTATGTCGCTTCCTACCACACCAACGGCAACTATTCGGCAGACCCAAATTACTTCGCTACCGCCCATACCAGCGGCCCGCTGACGGCCCCGTCAAGTTCAGCCAGCGGCGGCAATGGTGTGTACGCGTACGGCAGCGGCGGACTTTTCCCCACCAACACGTATAATTCGAACAGCTACGGCGTCGATGTCCTCTTCAGGGCACAGTTGGTAGCATAGGAGAGCGGCCATGCATGCGGAACTTTACACGGATGGAATTGACGAGATTACGGTCAGCGGCACGATTGTGCGCGTCGATCTGGTGAGCCTTTCGCCGACCGAGCGCGATACCAACAACGCTCCGAAGAAAGTCTTTCGACAACGATTGATTTTTTCGACCGAAGCATTCGCGAATTCTGTCGAGGTCATGCAGAATGCACTTCGGGGGTTGGTCGAGGCTGGAGTGATCAGGCGTAGTGAGCCAAGGCCGGCGATCGAAACTCCGCATCCAGGCCCAGGCGGCATGCGCCCAGTTTCATCAAATACAAGCAGTTCGCAGCCGCCGAATGTCTCGGTGAATTTCCACTGAAGTCAGATGCCGCGTGCTGCATAATAATCGGTTGGCCGTCCGCTGAAGACACGATCAACCATTCCACTGCACAAGCCAGCGCCACCGACAGGAGGGCGCGTGGGCACGTCGATATGTTGCAAGCCGTCGGCAACGAGAGCAGGGCGCCGCGATCGCCTTCGCCAAGAAGGCCGAGTTGGCCCGGCACGGTGATCTCATCGTCAATCCCTGACGTGCCGGCTGAACAATGGGGAAGGGCATGCCTTCCTGATTTCCGGTGAGGGCGTCCTGGACAAACGCTTCGACCTCCTGTGTTGCTTACGGGCAAAGCCGCGGCTTGCACGCGCTGGACGGCGGGTTGGCGGTTGGCGGGCCTATTCTCGGGTCTGTAGGTGGAAGCGGCGGTCGAAGTCTGCCTCAAGGCCAGAAAAGGCAAAAAGTATAACGCTGGAGGCTTCGAAACCGCGTTCACCGAGCTGTAGCGGCGCCGGCTTGAGTGAGGCCAAGCCCAGTCATTCTCCCAACAATCCGGTCCAACATCGACGGGGAGATGTTTTGCGGCAGCTCGCGAGCCACGAGACTCCGATTGAGCCGGATAGACTCAACGGGAAGCAAAAACGACACGTTCCATCCCAAGCCAATATCTCAGATTCGCATAAGGTATATTATGGAATATATTATCCCGTAACGATCCCAGAGACTTAGCTTAAATTGTTGCGATTGACGCCCCAAGCCGCTCCAATTCGAGCTAAAGCCCCCGTAGTCTGGATCGTGCCTCCGAAATACCTGATGTGATCGAGGTCCGATATCAGCCCGGGTCGCGTTGGCTGCCATCCCAACTGCTGCTGCGTCCACGCGCTGGACGCCGGCGTATCCATCGCCGCGAAGTTCGCGAACCAGCCGAAGTGATCGGCGGCTTCGTCGCGCGACTTCGCGACCACGGGCAGGTTCAGATGTCGACCAATGACGCCGGCGATATCCCGGAACGCAACGCCTTCCTCAGCGCTGCCGTGATAGCGGACTTCGGCAGAACCGCTCTCCAGAACGAGCCTGTAGAGCTGGGCGACGTCGAGCCGGTGCACGGCGGGCCAGCGGTTGAGGCCGTCGCCGATATAGGCCGAGGCGCCCTTCTCCCGCGCGATCCCGATCAGGATCGGAACGAAGCCGTGGTCGCCATCGCCATGCACCGACGGCGGCAGCCGGATTGCCGACGCCGCACGCCACGGGCAGCCAGACGCTCAGCTACCTGTTCCGACACGCGCGGGCTTGGCGACGAACTGGGCGCAACCATCTGTTCGGTCGCGACGCGGCCGGGCGCCAGGAAGCCCATCCCGGAGGTCACGATCAAGGGGCGGTCGGACCCCGCTAGCACATCGCCAAGCGCCGTAATGGCGCGTTCGTCGATCTCGCTGTTTTCCTTGAACTTCGAAAAGTCGTGGATGAAAGCCGTATGGATCACGCCGTCGGACATGGCTGCGCCCGACTGCAGGCTGTCCATGTCCTCCAGCGAGCCCTGATGCACCTCGGCACCGGTCGCGGTAAGCGCCTTGGCCGACGCATCCGACCGGACAAGGCCGAGCACCTGATGGCCGGCCCCGAGCAGTTCCTGAACCACGGCAGAGCCGACAAAGCCGGTGGAGCCAGTCACGAAAACACGCATGATTTATTCCTCTCGAGGGTTGCGAGGATGTACATCACTGGTGCGGGACCAATCGTGAAGCCGTGACGTTATACCGGTATGGCGACTAACAGGCTGAGCATGAGCGTCACAGATACCATCAGCCCCCCCGGCCAAAACCCCGGTCTAAATCCTCTTGGAGCCTATCTGAGAGATCGTCGCGGCAAGCTCGATCCGATGGCGTTCGGGTTTTCGTCGGAACGACGGCGGACTCCGGGGCTGCGGCGCGAGGAAGTCGCGCAGCGTGCCAATGTTAGCGCGACCTGGTACACATGGCTCGAACAAGGCCGCGGCGGCGCGCCGTCCGCCGATGTGCTGGATCGCATCTCACGCGCACTGGAATTGTCAGCGGTCGAGCGCGAACATCTGTTCCTGCTGGCGCAGCACAGGCTGCCGGAGGTTCGCTTCGAACCCTGGGATATCGTATCGCCAACACTGCAACGGGTGCTCGATGCTATGGAATTCAGCGCCGCCGTCGTGCGAAATGCGACCTGGGATATCCTTGCCTGGAATCGCGCCGCGCTGGCTGTGCTCGGCGACTATCCGCAGATCGCGCCCAAAGATCGCAATGTCCTTCGCATCCTGTTCTGCCGACCCAATGTTCGCGCCAAGATGCCCGACTGGAAGCATGACGCACGTTTCGCCGTGGCAGCCTTCCGCGCAGACATCACGCGCAGCGGCGCATCAGTGCGAGCCCAGACGTTGATCGATGAACTCTGCCAGATCAGTCCCGACTTCGCGGCCATGTGGCACGACAACGACGTTGGCAGTTATGGCGAAGGCACCAAGCATGTGAACCATCCCGTCGTCGGCCCGTTCGCGATGAACTATTCGACGTTTGCGGTCGACGGCCAGCCAAATTTGGGCATGGTCGTGTACACGCCGGCGACGGCCACGGACGCCGAGCGAATGAAGGCGCTGATCGCGGCGAAGGCGGTCTGATCGGCCGTGACCGGCGAGAACCGCCACAAGCACAGACCTCATGACGAGGAGGCGCCTCTCCTGCGCCGTCTCGAACCATGAGCTGGCGTGTGCGGCCATCCTTCGAGACGCGGCCGAAGTGGCCGCTCCTCAGGATGAGGTCCGAGTAAGTGGCTGCAAGCGCCCTACGGATATGCCGGCAGCAGTCCATGGGCCGCGAAGCCGCCATCGACGTTGAGGATATGCCCGGTGACGAAGCTGCTCTTGCTGTCGTCGAGCAGGAACACGGCAGCGCCGGCGACCTCCTCCGGCTCGGCGTAACGCCGCTGCGGCACCGTCTTCAGCCAGCCCGCGCGGGTCTCCGCATTGTGCATCGCCTGGACCATCGGTGTCTCGAACGGGCCCGGCGCGATGGCGTTGACCCGGATCTTGAGCGGCGCCAGTTCGCACGCCATCACCTGGGTCAGCGTGACGACGCCGCCCTTGGAGGCGCCATAGGCCGAGCGGCCGACATTGCCGCGCAGGCCCGAGACCGAGGCGATGTTGACGATGGCACCGCCGCCATGGGCGCGCATCAGCCGGCCGGCCTCGCGGGCTACCGTGAACGTGCCGACCAGGTTGATGTCCAGGATCTGCCGGAACAGCTCGACTGATGTGTCGAAGAACGGCACGTCGCGGCCGATGCCGGCGGAATTGACCAGGCCGCGCACCGGGCCAAAACCGGCCTCGCAGTTCTGCAGTCCGGCGACCACGGCGGCTTCATCGGCGACGTCCATGACGATGGATCTGGTGACGCCAGGACGAAGCGAATCCAGCTGAGCCTGCGCGGCGTCGAGCGCGGGCCGGGTGAGGTCGGCGATGATGACCTTCCACCCCTCGCCCACCAGCGCCTTGGCAATCGCCAGCCCGATTCCCGACGCGCCGCCGGTGACGATCGCTACGTCTTGGTCTTTCATGGGTGCCGTCCAACATTTCCAGATGCCGGTCTTGCCGCCGGCGGCTTCGCTTCCGGTGCGATGCTTCCCACAAAAACCAGCGCGGCAAAAGCGGTCCGGAACTGTCTGCGCCTTTGGTCGCATAGCCGAAAAAGCTTGACCGGCCGGCGATAGCGTGATGACCAGACGGCAAGGGATCCTTCGGGTGGATCTCACAAAAACAACAAGTGGCAGGGAGAGATCGGATGAGCGTTTCACGTCGGACATTGTTGAAGGCATCGGCCGCGGCGACCGTTTTGGGCGGCGTCGGTGCGCCCTTCGTGGCGCGCGCGCAGAGCGCCGAATTCGTCTATAAATACGCCAATAACCTGCCCGACACCCATCCGATGAACATCCGCGCCCGCGAGATGTCGACGGCGATCAAGACCGAGACCAACGGCCGCGTCGATCTGCAGGTGTTTCCGAACAACCAGCTTGGCTCCGACACCGACATGCTGAGCCAGATCCGCTCCGGCGGCGTCGAGTTCTTCACCCTGTCCGGCCTGATCCTGGCGACACTGGTTCCGGCCGCTTCGATCAACGGCATCGGCTTCGCATTCCCGAACTATGACACGGTGTGGAAGGCGATGGACGGCGATCTCGGCGCCTTCATCCGCAAGGAAATCACCAAGGCCAATCTCGTGGTCATGGACAAGATCTGGGACAACGGTTTTCGCGAGGTCACGTCGTCGACCAGGCCGATCACCAGCCCGGACGATCTGAAGGGCTTCAAGATCCGCGTGCCGGTGTCGCCGCTATGGACCTCAATGTTCAAGGCGTTCGACTCGGCGCCCGCCTCCATCAACATCAGCGAAGTCTATTCGGCGATGCAGACCAAAGTGGTCGAAGGCCAGGAGAACCCGCTGGCGATCATCTCGACCGCGAAGTTCTATGAAGTACAGAAGTATTGCTCGCTGACCAACCACATGTGGGACGGCTACTGGTTCCTCGCCAACCGACGCGCCTGGGAGAAGCTGCCGGAGGACCTGCGCACCATCGTGGCCAAGAACATCAACGCTGCCGGCATGAAGGAACGCGAGGACGTCGCCAAGCTCAACGCCAATCTGCGCCAGGAGCTGGAAGGCAAGGGTCTGGTCTTCAACGATCTGAAGCCCGAACCTTTCCGCGACAAGCTGAAAACCGCCGGCTTCTACAAGGAATGGCAGGGCAAATATGGCGACGAAGCTTGGGCTTTGCTGGAAAAATCCGTCGGCAAGCTCGGCTGATCGGGCACAATGACCGTGAATGACATCTCCGTCGCAGATGGAGCACCGCCGGAAACGCGGGAGAGGGCTCCCCTCTCCCGGCGTCACGTCGTTGTCTCGTCGCTCGAACATTGGCTCGGGCGCATGGTCGAGATTCCGGCGGCGCTGCTGGTCGTGGCGGAGATCGTCATTCTGTTTATCGGCGTGGTCGCGCGTTACGGCTTCCACCGACCGGTGATCTGGTCCGACGAACTGTCGTCGATCCTGTTCCTGTGGCTGGCCATGCTCGGCGCGGCGGTTGCCTTCCGGCGCGGCGAGCACATGCGGATGACTGCGCTGGTGGCAACGGCAAGCCCGGCGACATGGGCATTCCTCGACCTGATTGCCACCTGCTCGGCACTCGCGTTCCTTTTGATGATCGTGTGGCCGTCCTACGAATACGCCTACGAAGAGAGCTACATCACCACGCCGGCGCTGCAGATCGCCAACAGTTTTCGCGCGGCGGCGCTGCCGGTGGGCATCACGGTGATGGCGCTGTTCGCTTTGCTGCGGCTGGTGCGGTTCGGTAATCCGCGCACCGTGCTCTACGCGCTGGCGACTGTGGCAGCGGTGATCGGCCTGTTCTGGCTGGCACAGCCGGGCCTGCGGCAGCTCGGCAACATCAACCTCGTCGTGTTCTTCGTCGGCGTGGTCGGCCTGTGCGTGTTCGCCGGCGTGCCGATCGCCTTCGCCTTCGGGCTGGCGATCTTCGGCTACATGGCGCTGACCACCCACACGCCGCTGATGGTGCTGGTCGGCCGCATGGACGAAGGCATGAGCCACCTCATCCTGCTGTCGGTGCCGCTGTTTGTCTTCCTCGGGCTGCTGATCGAGATGACCGGCATGGCCCGCGCCATGGTGGCATTCCTCGCCAGCCTGCTCGGCCACGTCCGCGGTGGCCTGCATTACGTGCTGCTCGGCGCGATGTATCTGGTGTCCGGCATTTCCGGCTCGAAAGCTGCCGACATGGCCGCCGTGGCGCCGGTGCTGTTTCCGGAAATGAAGGCGCGCGGCGCCAAGCCCGGCGATCTGGTCGCCCTGCTCGCCGCCACCGGCGCGCAGACCGAAACCATTCCGCCAAGCCTGGTGCTGATCACCATCGGCTCGGTCACCGGCGTCTCGATCTCGGCGCTGTTCACCGGCGGCTTGCTGCCCGGCGTGGTGCTGGCGATCACGCTGTCGGTGTTGGTGTGGTGGCGCTATCGCGGCGAAGATCTCAGCCACGTCAAGCAAGCCTCCGGTCGCGAAATCCTGAGGGCCTTCGTGATCTCGCTGCCGGCGCTGGCGCTACCCTTCGTGATCCGCTTCGCCGTGGTCGAAGGCATCGCCACGGCCACCGAGGTTTCCACCATCGGCATCGTCTACGCCCTGATTGCCGGCATTCTGATCTATCGCCAGTTCAACTGGTCGCGGCTGATGCCGATGCTG
>JAQGKA010000114.1 GCA_028290355.1 Tardiphaga sp.
ATCGCGCGCTCGGCGACCGGCTGGAGGCCATCGCCAAACCCAAGGCCATCGAGGCCGCGCTGGCGATCACGCTGCTGGCGCCGATGGTGCCGATGCTGTTCATGGGCGACGAATGGGGTTCGAAGGCACCGTTCCCGTTCTTCTGCGACTTCAAGGGGGAGTTGGCCGACGCCGTACGCAACGGCCGCCGCAAGGAATTTTCCAGCGCCTATGAAAAATACGGCGGCGAGATTCCCGATCCGCTCGACGAAAGCACGTTTCAATCCGCGGTGCTGGACTGGAACAACCGCGACAGCGCATCGGGCCAGCAGCGGCTGAGACTGGTGCGCGAGTTGCTCAGCCTGCGCCAGCAGCACATCATGCCGCGGCTGGCCGGCGCGCGCTTCGGCGATGCCAGGGCTGACGATAACGGCATCCTCAAAGCGCACTGGCGGATGGGCGACGGCGCCACGCTGCACCTGCTTGCCAACCTCTCCGACCGCGCCATTGCCGGGGAACACCAGCCCTGGCCCGGCACCAGGCTGTGGGGCGGCGACGTCTCCGACGTGGTGGTGCCGTGGTCGGTGCACTGGCGGGTCGGAGACGCATGATGGCATCAGCGATCCCCATTGCCACCTACCGCATCCAGCTCACCGGCGATTTCACCTTCGATCACGCCGCGGCGATCGTGCCCTACCTGAAGTCGCTAGGCATCACGCACCTCTATGCCTCGCCCTTCATGAAGGCGCGCGCCGGTAGTACCCATGGCTACGACATCGTCGATCACACCAAGCTCAATCCGGAGCTCGGCGGCGAAGAAGCGTTCGGGCGTCTCAGCGCGGCGCTGAAGCAGCATGACATCGGCCTGATCCTGGATTTCGTGCCGAACCATGTTGGCGTGCACTTCGCCGACAATCCATGGTGGCTCGACGTGCTGGAATGGGGACCGGCGTCGCCGCATGCCGTCTCCTTCGACATCGACTGGGACACCCTGCCCTACCGCGCCCGCGGCGGCGTGCTGCTGCCAATCATCGGCACCTCCTACGGCCAGGCGCTGGACAGCGGCGAAATCGAGCTGAAGTTCGATGCTACTGAAGGTAGCTTCTCGGCGTGGTATTTCGAGCACCGGCTGCCGATCGCGCCGGAGCGCTACAGCGAGATCCTGCGCGCCATCGTGAAGGAGGCCCACGCCGCGAATACGCCGGCCGGCAAGCAGATCCTCGACCTCGCCTCGCGCTACAAAGGCTTGCGCCATCCGAATATTTCCGAAGCGCCTGCTTTCAAGAAGGAACTGGCTGCGGTTGCTGGCGGCGCCGAGCTGATCGCATGCGGGCTCGACGTCTATCGCGCCGGGCCGGATCGCCCGGCGCAGATTCAGACGCTGCACAATCTGCTGGAGCGCCAGCACTACAAGCTCGGCCAGTGGCGGCTCGCTTCCAGCGAGATCAACTACCGCCGCTTCTTCGACGTCAACACGCTGGCCGGCCTGCGCGTCGAAGATGCCGGCACTTTCGATGCCATCCACCAGTTGGTGAAGCGGCTGATCGCCGAAGACAGGCTGCAGGGCCTGCGGCTCGACCATATCGACGGGCTGCGCGATCCCGCGCAGTATTTCCAGCGGTTGCGCCGGCTGGTCCGCGACGCTCAGGGCGCGTCATCGAAGCCGTTCTACGTCGTGATCGAAAAGATCCTCGGCGAAGACGAAAAACTGGTCGGTCTCACCGGCGTACACGGCACCACCGGCTATGAATGGCTCAACACCATCACCCAGGTGCTGGTGGAAGAGAAAGGCCTGGAGCCGCTCGACGAAATCTGGCGCCAGGTCAGCAACACCTCGCCCAAATTCGATCCTCTGTTGAAGGAAGCCAAGCGCCGCGTGCTCGATACGCTGCTGCTCAGCGAATTCACGGTCCTGACGCGCCTCTTGGCGCGGATCGCCGGCGGGCATTATTCGACCCGGGATTTTTCCGCCGACATGCTGCGGCAGGCCTTCGAACTCTATGTGCTGCACTTCCCGGTCTATCGCACCTATCTCACCGCAGCAGGACCTTCGACGCTCGACCGCAAACTGATTTCGACCACCATTGAAAAGGCTCGCGCCGACTGGTTCGGCACCGACGAAGGCCTGTTCGATTTCCTGCGCGATGCGCTGACGCTGGACCTGCTGAAGCCCGGCCGCGCCGCCCACGGCAAGCCGCGGGTGCGGCGCTTTGCGCTGAAGGTGCAGCAGTTCACCGGCCCGACCATGGCGAAGTCGCTGGAGGACACCGCATTCTATCGCTACCACCGCCTGCTGGCTTTGAACGAGGTAGGCGGCGATCCCGCGGCCAAGGCGATGCCGTTAGCTACCTTTCACGACATGATGCAAACGCGCGCCAGGGATTGGCCGCACGGCATGACAGCCACCGCGACCCACGACACCAAACGCGGCGAAGACGCTCGCACGCGCCTGCTGGCGCTGGCCGAACTCCCGGGCGAATGGACCACCGCCGTCAGTCGATGGAAGATCCTCAACGCGCCGCACCTTGTGATCGACGGCGAGATGCGCGCCCCCTCGGCGGCGTTCGAATACATGCTGTATCAGGCGCTGCTCGGCGCATGGCCGCTCGGCGAGCGCGACACCACATTCCTGGAACGGATGCAAGCGTACGCGCTGAAGGCGGCGCGGGAGGGCAAGCAGGAAACCAGCTGGCTCAACCCCAACGATGCCTATGAGAAGGGCCTGCATCTCTTTCTCGCGCGAGTCCTCGATCGTTCGCAGTCGTCGGAGTTTCTCGACTCGCTTGAGACCTTTGCCAAGCGCACCTCATTGCTGGGCGCGCTGAATTCGCTGAGCCAGATCACGCTGAAGGCAACGCTGCCCGGTGTGCCGGATTTTTATCAGGGCACCGAGTTCTGGGACTTCTCGCTGGTCGATCCCGACAACCGCCGTCCGGTGGATTTTGCCGAACGCGCCGCGGTATTGGCGAAGCTGCAGCAGCCGGACTGGGACACTCTCGCGCGGACGTGGGACAACGGGCACATCAAGCTGGCCTGGACGCGCGAGTTGATCCGGCTGCGCGGCGGGATGGCCGACGTTTTTACCCACGGCGACTACGAAGCGTTGGAAGTCACCGGCCCGTATAGGGACCACGTCATCGCCTTTGCGCGGCGGCATCAGCGCGACGCCGCCATCGTCGTCGTTGGCCGCTGCTTCGCACCACTGACGCAAGGCGGTCGCGCCTGGCCCGCCTCGGATGCGTTCGATGCCACCATCATGGCGCCGGGCTATACGATCGAAGGTGCAGTGCGAAAGAAGAGCCACGCCGAATGGCCGGTGGCCGCACTGTTCAAGCAATTGCCCGTGGCGATCATCAAGGCGCGTGCAGCACCGCTGCGCTTGCGCTAGACGCGGCTGCAATAACGAAAAGACCGCCCGGGATCAACGGCCGGGCGGCCCAACGGATTTCGTGCCGACTCGCAAACAAGGTCGGTTCCCTTCCTCCGTGCCTGCAATCATGATCAGAAATTCGTTTGCAGGAAGTTGACGAAAGTCGAGCATGTAACTTTGTGCGTAGCACTGTTTTTTATGCTGCAGAGCGGCAAAGCCGCTTTTACGAGGAGTACTCGCGACGAAGCAATCCAATGTTGCTCGCAATGACGCGACAGAGGTCGTCAGCTCTTTTTCGTCAGCAACAGATTTCCGCGCGCCTTGATCGCCGCCTGAGCTACTTCAGCAAAGCGCTGCAGCAGCCACGGCAGCGTCACCTCGACGGTGACGTGATCCTCGGCGACATCGACATGGCCCGATGCCGCCTGCCCAAGCGCGCGGACGCGAAAGATCATCCGGTCGCCGTCCCAGCGTTCCTCATCGACCTTCAGCACCGGCACGCTCGACGCCGCCCTGGTCAGCCCGGTCTTGAGGCGGCGGCAAGCTTCCTCGCGACCGAGGCTATGCGGGATGGAAACGACAAGCGGTGCTGACATGACACGTTCCTCTGATGACCAGACGCATGTAAGCGCGCGCGGCGCAGAAAGAAGCCCGTGCGAATTGCAGGTTTCATTGATGGAACTTTACTAACTATAGCGCGTTTTTGTCACATGAAGGCAGAGGACGGTGTGCCGCCTGCCAGGCTGAGGAGAAGTACATGTCCATTGGAACAATCATTCTTATTATTCTCGTCATCGCCTTGCTCGGCGGCTTCAGCGGCGTCGGCGGCGGCCCGTTCTACGGCACCGGCTATTACGGCGGTGGCGGTCTTGGCCTGGTCGTGGTGATCCTGCTGATCCTGCTGCTGCTCGGCAAACTTTAGTTTTCGAACGGAAGTTAAAGGCGCGCGATTCAAAGATGGATCGCGCGCTTATTTTTGCGAGGTGCTGTAGCTAGCCGCCCAGCTTCCCGATCGCCGACTTCAGCGGCTTCGCCGCGTCCTCATAACCCTCCCACGCTTTGCTCTTCGCCAGCAGCGCCGGCACGGTGCGGATGGTGAATTTCTTTGGATCGAGATCGTTGCGCAGCTGCGCCCAGGTCAGCGGCATCGACACCGTAGCGCCGTCGCGGGCGCGCGGCGACAGCACGGCCACTGCGGTCGACATCCGGTCGTTGCGCAGGTAGTCGAGAAAGATCTTTCCGCCGCGCAGCTTCTTCGACATGTTGAGCAGGTAGCGCTCGGGATCGTCATGGGCCATCTGCTGGCAGACGCCCTGCGCGAAGGCCTTTGCTGCTTTCCAGTCCACCTTGTCCTTGGTGCCGTGCAGCAACGGCGTCACCACATGCAGGCCCTTGCCGCCGGTGGTCTTGCAGAAGCTCTCCAGCCCAAGCGCTGTCAGCCGCTCGCGCATCTTGCGGGCGGCATCCAGTACCGCGGAAAACGCCACATCCGGCGCGGGATCGAGATCGAACACCAGCCGCCCCGGTGTCTCCGGCTGGTCCGGCGCACAATTCCAGGGATGCAGCTCCAGTCCGCCGATCTGCGCCACTGCCGCAAGCCCCTCGACACGATCGATCTGAAGATAGGGCTTTCGGTCGCCGGACACCTTCACCAGCTCCAGCAAGTTCGAGGTGCCGGGCATCGCATGGCGTTGAAAGAACTGCTGGCCCTTGATGCCATCGGGCGCGCGGACGATCGAGCAAGGCCGGCCCTTGAGATAGCCGATCATCCAGTCGCCGATGGCTTCAAAGTAGTTGGCGAGATCGAGCTTGGTCACGGGCTCGCCATCGCCGGCATCGGGCCACAGTTGCTTGTCGGGCTTTGAGATCACCACGCCCATCACGGTCTCGGAGCCGGCAACAGCCTTTGACGGGGCGGCCTTCTTCGCCGACTTCTTGGCGCCACGCGCCGGCTTCGGCTCTGCCAGCTCCGTCTTCCTCGGCGTCTCCGCTTCGACCTCTTTCGCCGGCTTGTCCTGCCGCAGGCCCTTGAACGAGGCTTGCCGCACCATGCCGGCGCCGGTGAAGCCGGCGAATTCGATCTCCGCCACCAGTTCGGGCTTCAGCCAGTGCACCTCGCGGCCACCCGAGGGCGCGTCCTTGCCGCCGAACGGGCTGGTCTTTGCCGCCGCCGCCTTCAGCGCCGGCATGATGGCCTTGACCTTGTCCTGGCCAAAGCCGCTGCCGACCACGCCCACATAAGCGAGGTGACCGCCGCGGTTCACGCCGACCATCAGCGAACGGAATTTGCCGGCATTGCTCTTCCAGGCGCCGATCACGACCTCATGGCCGGCCCGGCACTTCGCTTTCATCCAGTTCTCGGAGCGGCCGGACACATAGGGCGCCGACAGCTTCTTCGAGACGATACCTTCCAGCGATAGCTGGCAGGCCGATTGCAGGATCGCATCGCCGCCGGTCTCGAAATGCTCGACGTAGCGGATCAGGTCTTCCTTGCGCCTGCCGCGCGTGGTCTCCAGTAGCTCCTTCAGCCGCGCCTTGCGATCCTGCAGCGGCCATTTTCGCAGATCCTCGCCGTCGGCGAACAGCAAGTCGAACGCGAAGAAGATCAACGTATCGGTCCTGCCGTCGGAGAGCGCCGCCTGCAGCGTGGCGAAGTCCGGGACGCCAAGGGCATCGAGCCCGACGATCTCGCCGTCGATGATGACATCCGGCAGCCCGGAGGCCTCCCTGGCAATCGCCTGGAATTTGTCGGTCCAATCCAGCCCCTTGCGGGTCTTCAGCGTCGCTGCGCCGTCCTCAACGCGTAGCTGTACGCGATAGCCGTCGAACTTGATCTCATGCGCCCAGCCGGCGGCAGAGGGCGGGCGATCGACGGAGATGCACAGCTGCGGCGCGACGAAGCCCGGCAATGTCGCAACCTTCTTCGGCTTCGCGGTTTTCGCAGCGGCCTTCTTTGCCGGCGCTTTCTTCGCTGTCGCAACCCGCTTCGCCACATCGGCCTTGGTTTTCACCGTCTTGCCGGCCCGCGCCTCGGCGGCGCTGCCGTGACTGGAATCCCACACCGCATCCGCTTTGGTCCTGGCGGTCTTGCCGATCATGAAGGGTTTTGGCGCGCGGCCACGGCCGGCGGCGATCTCCGCCATCGCACGGCCCGACGCCACCGACGCCTCGTCGTCCAAAACCTTGTTGGCGTTGCCCTCTTTGGCAAACTCGTCGCGGTGCTTGATCAGCAGCCAGTTGGTGCGCTTGCCGCCATTGCGGTCGTGCCGCATCCGCACGAGGACAAAACCGCCATGCAGCTTCTCACCCTGCAGCGTGAATTTGAGATCACCCTTCTTGAAGCCCTGCTCCGGATTATCGGCCTCCCAGTAGCCGCGGTCCCATAGTTGCACGGTGCCGCCGCCATATTGCCCCTTGGGAATGGTGCCTTCGAAGTCGCCGTAGTCGAGCGGATGATCCTCGACCTCGACCGCCAGGCGCTTGTCGGCGGGATCGAGCGATGGCCCCCTTGTGACCGCCCAGGACTTGAACACACCGTTGAATTCTAGCCTGAGGTCGTAATGCAGCCGCGTGGCGTCGTGCTTCTGGATCACGAAACGCCGCCGTTTCGAGGGCGCCACCGCGACGTCGCCTGATGGCTCGGCGGTCTGCTCGAAATCGCGCTTTTTCCGGTAAATCGACAGCTGTTTGTCGGTCACGGCGACCCCCACCCACGCATGCGGGCCGCGCAGCCGGGCCCGGAACCAAAACCAGCAATTGCCGTTGAAGTTCCCAGAATACCCCGCCAGCGCAAGGCTTTGCGCGTAGCGCGGGCCAGATTTTTAGTACCTGAGTTGGAGGACGACCGATGGCCCCACCCCGCGCTTACTGGAAAGGCTCCCTGAAACTCTCCCTCGTCACCTGCCCGGTGGCGCTCTATCCGGCCTCGACCACGGTCGAGAAAACCCGTTTCCACATGATCAACAAGGAGACCGGCAACCGCCTGAAGCAGCAGATGGTGGATGCCGAGACCGGCGACGTGGTGGAGAAGGAGCAGAAGAGCCGCGGCTACGAGATCAGCAAGGGCGAGTTCATCGAAATCGACAAGGACGAACTCGAAGCCGTGCAGATCGAGAGCAACCACACCATCGACATAGACAATTTCGTGCCGCGCGACGAGATCGACAAGCGCTATCTCAACAATCCCTATTACATCGCGCCGGACGGCAAGGCCGGCATGGAAGCTTTCGCGGTCATCCGCGACGCCATGAAGGACAAGGACCGCGTCGCACTGGCGCGGATCGTGCTGACCAACCGCGAGCACGTCATCGCCATCGAGCCGCTTGGCAAGGGCCTGATCGGCACCACGCTGCGCTATCCCTACGAAGTGCGCGACGAGGAAGACTATTTCGAGGACATCAAGAACCCGAAGATCTCCAAGGACATGATCGATCTCGCGGTGCACATCCTCGACAGCAAGGCCGCGCATTTCGATCCCTCGAAATTCGCGGACGAATACGAGACCGCACTGAAGAAGCTGGTAGAGCAAAAGGCCGCCGGCAGGCCAGTCAAGGTCGCCGAGAAGGTGGAGAAGTCCGACAATGTCATCAGCCTGATGGACGCGCTGCAGCAAAGCCTGAAGGGCGGCAAGGCGCCGGCGAAGCGAGCTTCGGCGTCCACCCCGCGCGCAACGCGGGCGCGGCCGGCCAAGAAGGCGCATCGCTCCACCGCCCGCCAGCGCAAGGCGGGCTGAAATGGTGAAGGCACTTCTCCTCGTCGCCGGCATCGCCACATTGGCCACCACGGCCTCACTTGCGCAGACGCTGGAACCCCGGGAATGCAACGCGGCCAATATCGGCAGCACCGCCGAAGCCATTGCCAAGATGAAGGATGGCAAGCAGAAAACCATAGCCTCGACGGAGATCGGCGCGGCCAGTGAAGCGTTGGCGCAGGGCAAGCCGGACGACTGCAAGGACCATTTGATGAAGGCGATCCTGCAAACGAAATAGACCGGCCGATCGACGGCCGGTCTATTTCGCGCTATGAATTTGATAATTAGCGTTTGGCCTTTTTGGCGGTTTTCTTTTTCGCCGCTTTTTTCTTCGTCGTCTTCTTGGCGGCTTTCTTCGTTGTCTTCTTCGCCGACTTCTTCTTCGGCACCTTCTTGCCCTCGGCCCGCGCCTCCGACAGCCCGATCGCAATCGCCTGCTTCCTGCTCTTCACCGTCTTGCCGGAGCCTCCGCTCTTTAGCGTCCCCGCCTCGCGCTTCTTCATCGCACGCTCGACCTTGGCCGAGGCTTTTTTGGAATATTTTCGAGCCATGGATGTACCTCCCTGTTGGCGAGGGAAACAATACTTGCAAGTGGTGATGGTTCCAGGATTGCAGCGCACACCGCATCGCGGTCATGTATCACGCGTCGTCCCGGCGAACGCCGGGACCCATAACCCCTCGCATTGCTGATAGCAAAAGGCGTCTGCTACAGTGCATAAACGAGAGCACACGGCGTATAGATCCCGGCTTGCGCTCGCAAGCTCGCTTGCCGGGACGACTCGTTGAAATATTATCGCAGATCAACAGCATCAGCGAGCGGAGCCCTAATCCCCCGCCTTTAACCGATAGCCGATCCCCGTCTCCGTCAGCACGAATTGCGGACGTTCGGGATCGAGTTCGATCTTCTGCCGGAGCTGACGGACATAGACCCGCAGATATTGTGCGTCGGTGAGTTCGTCCCACAATTCCTTCAGCAGGAAGCGATGGGTCAGCACCTTGCCGGCATGCTGCACCAGGACGCGCAGCAGTTCATATTCCTTCGGCGACAGTTTGACGTCCTTGTCGCCGACCTTGACGATGCGGCGGACCAGATCGACCGACAGCTCACCGGTCTTGAACACCGGGCGCTCGCCATGCACCTGCAGCTGATGCCGCAGCGCTGCGCGCATCCGCGCCAGCAGTTCGTCCATGCCGAACGGTTTGGTCAGGTAGTCGTCGGCACCGAGATCGAGCGCCTGCACCTTGCCGGCCTCGTCGCCGCGGCTCGACAGCACCACGATCGGCACGCTGTCGTTGCGGGCGCGGATCATGCGCAGGAGATCGTGGCCCTGGATATCCGGCAGGCCGAGATCAAGGATGATCAGCGCCGGGCCTTGCGCCAGCAGTTCGAGCGCGATCTTGCCGTTGCTGGCTTCAAGGATGTCATAGCCCTGCGTGGTCAGGCCCATGCGCAGCAGTTTTCGGATCGGCGGCTCGTCGTCGATGACGAGGACCTTGATGGCGGCTGCGTTCATGCGGCGGTGTCCAGGGCTTCGGATTCCGGCGGGATCGGCAGGCGGACGGTCAATACCGCGCCTGATCGATCGCTGCGGTTGGTGGCGGAGATGGTGCCGTGCATGGCCTCGACGAAGCCGCGCGAGATCGCCAGGCCCAGCCCGGTGCCGGCGCGGATGTGGTCGCCCTTCTGCGCGCGGAAGAACTTGTCGAACACGTTTTCAAGATCGTCAGGCGGAATGCCAGCGCCCTCGTCGATGATCTGCAAGGAGACTGACTGCTTGTCGCGCAATGCCTTGATCGCGATGGTCGTACCGGCAGGCGCATATTTCGCGGCGTTATCCAGCAGGTTGAACAGCACCTGCTCGAACAGCACGGCGTCCAGTTCCAGCATCGGCAGGTCCGGCGCCAGTTCGAGTTTCACCGGATGCCGCGTCAAGATCTTGCCGGCGCGGCGCAAGGCGCTGCCGACGATCTCGCCGAGATCCTGCCGCGACGCGTTCGGCACCACGGCGCCGGATTCCAGTTTGGTCATGTCGAGCAGATTGGCGATGAAACGATTGAGCCGCTCGGATTCGTCGATCACGGTGGTGAGCAAATCGTTCTTCTCCGCCTCGCTCAGTTTCGGCGCGAGATCGCGCATCGTGCTGGCGGCGCCGAGCACCGAAGCCAGCGGAGTCTTCAGGTCGTGTGAGATCGAGGTCAGCAATGCGGCCCGCAGGCGGTCGGATTCGATGCTGCGCTGGGCGCGGTCCATGTCTTCCACCAGTTGCACGCGCTCGATGGCCAGCGCCCCCTGATCGACCAGCGCGTCGAGCAAGCGCCGCTGATCCGGCGTCAGCAGCGGGCCGGTCTTGTCGTCGTCGATGCCGATCACGCCGATCGGTCCGCGCCCGGTGCGCATCGGCAGGAACAGCCGCTTCGCGCCGGGCAGCGTATCGGAGCCGCGCCCGGCCGAGCGATCGTTGCCCCAGGCCCAGTTTGCGGCGGCGAGATCGGCCTTGTCGAGTTCGTCCTCGGGCGGATAGCCGGCCTTGACGGTGATCACGCCCGCCTCCGGCAGCAACAGCACCACCCGCACCCTCAGCATCAAAGCGATCTGATAGGCCGTCGCCCACAGCACGTCGTCCAGCGTCGCGGTACCCGCGAGCTTGCGGCTGAAGGCGTAGAGCGACTCCGTGGTTCTGACACGACCGAACGCGGACACGGCCTGCGTGCGTACCCGCGCGGCGACATTGGAGACCAGCACCGCGATCAGCATGAAGAAGAAGAATGCCGCGATGTTGGTCGGATCGGTGATCGTGAACGTATAGACCGGCGGCAGGAAAAAGAAATTGTAGCACAGCGACGCAGCAACACTGGCCAGCAGCGAAGGAAGAAGTCCGAAACGAACCGCTGCGCTGACGACGGCTGTGAGGAACACGAGATCGACGTTCTCGATTCCAAAGTACGGCTGAATCAATTTGGCGACGCCGAGGCCTGCAATAACCAGCAGCAGCGCCATCAAATAGGGTTTTGGGTCAAACGGCTCGGATCGCTCGGCCGTGCGTACGGTCTTCTTCGCCAGGGGCTCCGCCGCCAGCGTGTCGCCGGCGATGACGTGAACGCTGATATTGCCGGAACGCCGCACCAGATCGTGCACCACCGAACCGCGCCGCAGTTCGAACCACCACGACCGGGTCGCCTTGCCGATCACGATCTGGGTGACGTTGTTGGCTCGTGCGAAACTCAGGAGATCGTCGGCGATGCGGCGCCCCGCGCCGGGAATTGTCAGCGCCTCGCCCCCCAGCGCTTCCGCCAGCCGCAGCGTGTCGGCGAGGCGGTCGCGCTGCTCTTCGGTGAGTTGCAGGCTGCGCCGTGTCTCGATGCTCACCACGGTCCAGGGCGCATGCAGCCGGTCGGCCAGGCGCTTGGTATAGCGCACCAGCCCTGCGGCGCGAGGATCCTCGCTGACGCAGACCAGGATGCGTTCGCCCGCGGCCCAGGGACCGGCGATGGCATTGGCCTGCATATGATTGAGCAATTGCTCGTCGACCCGCTCGGCGGTACGGCGCAGCGCCAGTTCGCGTAGCGCGGTCAGATTGCCCGGCGAAAAATAATGCTCCAGCGCGCGTTCGGCCTGTTTCGGGACGTAGACCTTGCCTTCGCGCAGGCGCTGAATCAGGTCGTCCGGCGTGAGGTCAATCAGCTCGATGGCGTCGGCGCGGTCGAACACCGAGTCCGGCACGGTCTCGCGCACCCGCACATGGGTGATCTGCGCGACCACGTCGTTGAGGCTCTCGATGTGCTGGATATTGACGGCGGTGTAGACGTCGATGCCATGAGACAACAATTCGGCGACGTCGAGGTAGCGCTTGGGATGCCGGCTGCCCGGCGGGTTGGTATGGGCGAGTTCATCGACCAGCGCGATCTGCGGGCGGCGCGCGATCAAGGCGTCGAGGTCCATCTCCTCGAGGTTCTGGTCCTTGTAGGCGAACCGGCGTCGCGGGATCACTTCCAACCCGGCCAGCAGCGCCTCGGTCTCGGCCCGGCCATGGGTCTCGACCACGCCGACCACCACATCGATGCCCGCCTTGCGCTTGGCATGGGCGTTTTGCAGCATCTCATAGGTCTTGCCGACGCCGGGGGCGGCGCCGACGAAGATTTTCAGCCGCCCGGCCTGATTGTCCTCCCGCCGGGCCGCTTCCAGCAGCGCCTCCGGCGAGGGTCGTTGTTCGTGATCGCGGCGCTGATTTGCCATAAGGCAATATAGTCTCCGCTCTCGCTCCAGCCTAGCTGGGGGTTATTTCGGGGTCGCCGCATCCAGTGCGAGATTGAGCGCCAGCACGTTAATACGCGGTTCACCCAGCAGGCCGGCAAAGCGGCCCTCGGTCTTCTCATTCACCAGCTGGCGGACGCGATCCTCGGGCAACTTGCGGGCCTTGGCGACGCGGGGCACCTGAAACAGCGCGCCTTCCGGCGAGATGTTGGGATCGAGGCCGCTGCCGGAGGTGGTGACGAGGTCAATCGGCACCGGCGCCGTGGGGTTTTCCGCCTTCAGCTTGTCGGTGTCCTCGGTGACGCGATCGATCAGCGCCTTGCTGGTCGGTCCCAGATTCGAGCCCATCGAATTGATGGCGTTGTAGGGCTGCGGCACCGTCTTGGTGGCATCCTTCGGGTCAGGTCCCGTGGTCGCCGAGGGGCGGCCATGGAAATATTCATCTGACGTGAATTCCTGCCCGATCAGGGACGAGCCGACCACCTTGCCGTCGCGCTCGATCAGGCTGCCTTGCGCCTGGTTCGGGAAGATCGTCTCGGCCACCCCGGTCATGGCAAGGGGGTAGCCGAGGCCCGTGATGGCGGTGAGCGCCAGCAGGAGAACGATCGCGGGACGAATTTCTTTCAACATGACTTGTCTCCTCAGACGAGGTGCAAGGCTGTGACCATCAGGTCGATCGCCTTGATACCGATGAACGGAATGATGATGCCGCCGACGCCGTAGATCAGCAGGTTGCGGCTGAGCAGCGCGCCGGCGCCGATCGGGCGATAGGCGACGCCCTTCAGCGCCAGCGGAATCAGCGCGATGATGATGATCGCGTTGAAGATGATCGCCGACAGGATCGCGCTCTGCGGGCTTGCCAGGTGCATGACGTTGAGCGCCTCCAGCTGCGGATAGAAGGCGAGGAAGATCGCCGGGATGATGGCGAAATACTTCGCCACGTCGTTGGCGATCGAGAACGTCGTCAATGCGCCGCGTGTCATCAGCAGCTGCTTGCCGATTTCGACGATCTCGATCAGCTTGGTCGGGTTGGAGTCGAGATCGACCATGTTGCCGGCTTCACGCGCCGCTTGCGTGCCGGTGTTCATGGCGACGCCGACATCGGCCTGAGCCAGCGCCGGCGCGTCGTTAGTGCCGTCGCCGCACATCGCCACCAGCTTGCCCTTGGCCTGCTCGTCGCGGATGAGCTGCAGCTTGTCCTCGGGGGTTGCCTGCGCCAGGAAATCGTCGACGCCGGCTTCCGCGGCAATCGCCGCCGCGGTCATTGGGTTGTCGCCGGTGATCATCACGGTGCGGATGCCCATCCGGCGCAGCTCGGCGAAACGCTCGCGGATGCCGCCCTTGACGATATCCTTGAGGTGGATGACGCCGAGCAGCTTGCCGTCGCGGGCCACCGCCAGCGGCGTGCCACCCTCCTTGGAGATCTCGTCGGAGATCGCCTGGATCTCCCGCGCGGTGTCGGTCATGGCCGCCGGTTGCATCGCGCGAGCGGTGTTGCCTGACGTGACGGCAAAGGTGGCGCCGCCATTGACGTAGGTCAGGATCGAATCCACCGCGCCCTTGCGGACGGACGAGCCGCCGGCATCGACGCCGCTCATGCGGGTCTGCGCCGTGAACGGCACGAAGGTGGCGCCGAGCTCGGCCATGTCGCGGCCGCGGATATTGTACTTCTCCTTGGCGAGCACGACGATGGAACGGCCTTCCGGCGTCTCATCGGCCAATGAGGCAAGCTGCGCCGCATCGGCCAGTTCCTGCTCGGTGACGCCGCGCACCGGGCGAAACGCGGTGGCCTGGCGGTTGCCCAGTGTGATGGTGCCGGTCTTGTCGAGCAGCAAGGTGTCGACGTCGCCGGCGGCTTCCACCGCGCGGCCGGACATCGCCAGCACATTGAAGCGCACCAGACGGTCCATGCCGGCAATGCCGATGGCCGAGAGCAGCGCGCCGATGGTGGTCGGGATCAGCGTCACGAACAGCGCCACCAGCACGACGACCGAGATCGAACCGCCGGCATAGGTCGCGTAGCTCGGGATCGTCACCGTGGCGAACACGAAGATGATGGTAAGGCCGACCAAGAGGATGTTGAGCGCGATCTCGTTCGGCGTCTTCTGTCGCTCGGCGCCTTCCACGAGCTTGATCATGCGATCGATGAAGGTGGAGCCCTGGGCCGCGGTGATGCGAACGCGAATCCAGTCCGACAATACCTGCGTGCCGCCAGTCACCGCCGAACGGTCGCCGCCGGATTCCCGGATCACGGGTGCGGACTCACCGGTGATCGCCGCCTCATTGACGGAAGCGATGCCCTCGATCACCTCGCCATCGGAGGGAAT
>JAQGKA010000122.1 GCA_028290355.1 Tardiphaga sp.
TCATCGTCCCAGTCCGAGATTCCCCGCCACTCCAATTGGAGTGGCTGAGGTTCGCTCGCAGCTGACGCTGCTCCCGCCCCGGAATGACATTGCTGTGGCGCTACGCCGCCTGCGACGCGCGGTTGCCAAACTTGCGCAGCAGATCCTCGACTTCGGACGCGGGCCTGGCGGCGCTGAACAGAAAGCCCTGCACCTCGTTGCAGCCTTCGGCGCGCAGCCAGTCGAGCTGATCGACGGTCTCGACGCCTTCCGCCGTGGTGGTGATGTTGAGGCTGCGGCCGAGGCCGGAGATCGCGCGCACGATCGCGACGCAATCCGGCCGGCCGACGAGGTCCTTCACGAAAGAGCGGTCGATCTTGATCTTGTCGAACGGAAAGCTGCGCAGATAGCTCAGGCTGGAATAGCCGGTGCCGAAATCGTCCATCGAGATGCGGACGCCCAGTGCGCGCAGCTGATGCAGGATCGCCAGATTGGCTTCGGTCTCGGCGAGAAACAGCGACTCGGTGATTTCCAGCTCCAGCCGTAGCGGCGACAGGCCGGAATAGGCCAGCGCGGCGATCACGATCTGCACGATGTTGCGGCTGCGGAACTGGACCGGCGACAGGTTGACCGCGATCTTGATATCCGACGGCCACTTCGCCGCCTCGGCGCAGGCTTTTCGCAGCACCCATTCGCCAAGCGTGACGATCAGGCCGATGTCCTCGGCCACCGGGATGAAATCCGCCGGCGAGATCATGCCCTTGTCCGGATGCTTCCAGCGCAGCAGCGCCTCGAAGCCGGTGATGCGGTCGGCGGCAAGATCGACCAGCGGCTGGTAGTGCAGTTCGAATTCGCCATTGGCGAAGGCGCTGCGCAGGTCCAGTTCCATGTCGCGGCGCTTCTGCGCCTGGCGGTCCATCTCGCGTTCGAAGAAGCGGTGCACGCCGCCGCCTTCGGATTTGGCGCGGTACAGCGCCATGTCGGCGTTGCGCATCAGCTCCTCGCTGGATTCGCCGTCGCCCGGCGACAGCGCAATGCCGATGCTGGCGCCGATCACCACTTCGATGCCGTCCATGTCATAGGGCACGCTGAGGATCTCGATCAGCCGCGCCGCGAAATCGTTGGCCTCGTTGGGCGAGACGTCCGATGCCAGCACGACGGCGAATTCGTCGCCGCCGAGCCGCGCCACCAGATTATTGCCGCGCACCTCGGCGCGCATCCGGCTGGCCACCATCTTCAGCAGCCGGTCGCCCATGGGATGGCCGAAGGAGTCGTTGACGTTCTTGAACAGGTCGAGATCGACGCACAGCACAGCGACGTGCTTGGTCGCGTCGTTGAGGTCGAGCGCCTGGCTCAGTCGCTCCTGATAGAAGACGCGGTTCGGCAATTCGGTGAGGCTGTCGTGATGCGCCATGTGCGCCACCCGCGCCTCCGCCTTGCGGCGCTCGGTGATATCGACGATGGCCACCAGAAACCCGTCGCGCCCCTCGAACGTCACGCGGCGCCCGTAAGTCAGCACCTGGATCTCGCTGCCGTCGGCCTTCAGATGGCGCCAGTTGCGATCCGACTGATAGGCGTCGCCAAGCTGCTGCAGCGCCTTGGAGTGAATGTCCCATTCGTCCCGCGGCCAGATCTGCCTGAGCTGCATGCGCAGAAAGCTGGCACGGTCATAGCCGTAGTGCTGGACCGCAGCGTCGTTGACGCTGAGGAAGTCCATGGTGTCGGCGTCGAACACCCACATCGGCATCGGATTGCTGTCGAACAGCAGCCGGAACGAATCCTCCCGGCGCTTGATATCGGTGACGTCGGAGACTGTCAGCGAGATGAGATCGCCGAACGCGGTGGCGCTGAGCCGCAGGTTGCGGTCCTCGCTGTCGATCTCGAACTGGTCGCTGGCGCCGCTGGCGATCATCGACAGCAGCCATTGCCTGACGCCGGGCAGACACAGCGCATGCCCGCCGGCGCTGAGCCGGCGCCACTGCAGTTCGGTCGATGCCACCCTCAGCAGCCGCGACGCGCCCTGGTTGAGATGCACGATCTGGAAGTCGAACGCCTTGCTGGCAGAATCGCGGATTGCCGCCAGCGACACGATGCCTTCGTCGGTGGAGGAAAAGATCGCATCGACCAGATTGTAGCGGGCGCCCTGCTCGTTGACATAGGCCCCGATCAGCCGGCCGCCCCAGCGCGACGAGGTCGGCAGCGCCAGGATGTCATAGGTGTGGACATGGCCGTCGCGGACGCAATGCGCCACCGACGTGTGCGGCCGGTTGGTCTGCAGCGCGCAGCTTGCGGCTTCCGCCAGCGCCACCGCACAATCCGGCGTCAGGGAATCGAGCGGAATGTCCCAGCGTTCATCGCCCAGCCATTGCTGAACGTAACGGCCACTGCGCGACACTTCGAGCGACGCGCCGTCGCCTTTCAGGAGAACGATGTGATCGGCCATCCGGCCGAGGCTGCCGAGCATCACCTCTTCGTAGCTGGGCAGCACTTGCCCGGGACGGAGCGCGGCGTGCCACTTGCGTTGCAGAGCGGGCATGTCGTCGAACAGCTTCGTGTCCAGTTGCCCGGATAATTTTCTGGCCGCGGTCACGACGTCCCTTTCCGAATACTTGCGCTCGTATCGGTATTCAGGTCATGCCCCTTAACGTGATGTAAACGTTCCGCCGATCTGGCGCGAAACCGCGCATTATGAATTTTTAAAGTCGCGCGATGGTTAGGGCGGATTCACAACCATGACAGCTGCGTGACGGTTGCCTCGCAATTGACGCTTGTTGTTCAGGGATGATCTACGCGGCAGCCGCTGGCGGATTCTCGAAGTCCAGCACGATGCGACCTTCGATCTGACCGCGGCGCATGCGATCGAATACATCGTTGATGTTCTCGAGCGTGTCGGTCTTCACGGTCGCATGCACCTTGCCGTCGGCGGCGATGTCGAGCGATTCCTGAAGGTCGAGCCGCGTACCGACGATCGAACCGCGCACCGTGATGCCATTCAGTACAGTGTCGAAGATCGACAGCGGGAAGTCGCCTGGTGGCAAGCCGTTGAGAGAGACGGTGCCGCCGCGGCGGACCATCCCCATCGCCTGCTGGAACGCCTTGGGCGACACCGCAGTGACAAGCACGCCCTGCGCGCCGCCGATTTCCTTCTTGATGAAGGCCGCCGGATCGGTTTTCAGCGCGTTCACGGTGAGCGCGGCGCCGAGCTTGCTAGCAAGCGCCAGCTTGGCGTCGTCGACATCGACAGCGACAACATTGAGTCCCATCGCCTTGGCATATTGCACGGCCATGTGGCCGAGCCCGCCGATGCCCGAAATCGCTACCCAGTCGCCGGGCTTGGTATCGGTGACCTTCAGACCCTTGTAGACGGTCACGCCCGCGCACAGGATCGGCGAAATCTCCACGAAGCCGACATTGGCCGGCAGGATGCCGACATAGTTCGGATCAGCCAGCACATATTCGGCGAAACTGCCGTTGACCGAATAGCCGGTGTTCTGCTGCTCTTCGCACAGCGTCTCCCACCCGCCCAGGCAATGCACACAGTGGCCACAGGCACTGTAAAGCCAGGGCACGCCGACACGATCGCCCTCCTTCACATGGGCGACGCCGCCTCCGACCGCGACGACATGGCCGACGCCTTCGTGTCCGGGAATGAACGGCGGGTTCGGCTTGACCGGCCAGTCGCCCTCGGCGGCGTGAAGGTCAGTGTGGCAGACGCCGGTGGCAGCGATCTTGACGAGAATCTGCCCGGGGCCGGGCATCGGCACCGTGACTTCCTCGATGACGAGCGGCTTGCCGAACGCACGAACGACGGCCGCCTTCATGGTCTTCTGCATGATGTCATTCCTGTAACGGGAGGGGGCGGGAGGTTTGCGAACGCCGCTCAGAACGGTGCGTCGATATCGACGACGTCGATGAGCTTGTGGTTGACGAACTCCTTGATGCCCAATCCGAGCAACTCGCGGCCATAACCCGAGCGGCGAACACCGCCAAATGGCAGGTCCGCCTTCACCATGGTCGGGTGGTTCACGAACACCATGCCCGTGGAGATCTTCCTGGCCACCTCCACGCCATGCTTGGTATCGGACGTGAACACCGACCCACCGAGCCCGAACGGAGAATCGTTGGCGATGCGGACCGCGTCCGCCTCATCCTTGGCGCGGAACAGCATCGAGACCGGGCCGAAAAACTCCCAATGGCGTGCCGGATTGTCCTCACCGACCTCGGTGAGAATCGTCGGCTGCACGAAGCAGCCTTGATTGGGGACGTTCGGTCCCACCTCCGTCGCCGTTGCACCATGCGCGACCGCCTGGCGAATCTTGTCCTTGATCTCGTCGGCCGCGCCTTGCGACGACAGCGGCGCCAGCGTGGTGGCTGGATCGAACGGATCGCCTGCCCGCAATTCGGCGACGCCCTTGGTGTAGCGTTCGAGGAAGTCGTCATACACTTCATCGACGACAATCATCCGCTTGGAGGACACGCAGACCTGACCGCCGTTCCAGTGGCGACCGAACACGCCCCACTTGGCCGTCTTCTCCATGTCGGCATCGGCCAGCACGACGAATGCGTCGGCGCCGCCGAGCTCCATGGTCGACTTCTTCAACGCCTTGCCCGCCTGCGCGGCAATCACCGCGCCCGCGCCCTCGGACCCCGTGAGGGCAACACCGTGGACATGCGGGTCATTGAGGATGAGCTCGATCTGCGCGCGCGTGGCGAACAGGTTCTTGAAGGCGCCGTCCGGAAGGCCGGCATCGCGCATCAGTTTCTCGAACGCCTGGGCGCTCTGCGGAACGTTCGATGCGTGCTTGAGCAGCATCGTATTCCCCGCCGAAAGCTGCGGCGCGATGATGCGGGCGATCTGGTAGTAAGGAAAATTCCACGGCTCGATGGCGAGCAGCACACCGAGCGGCTCGCACACCAGCGTCGCCTCGCCTTCTGCCGGATCGGCGACCGCCAGCGCCTCGGGCGCGAGCAGCTTCTCGGCATTTTTCGCATAGTACTCAAAGATCGCGGCCGACAGCTCGACTTCGGCCTCCGCCTCGGACAGCAACTTGCCCATCTCAAGTGTCAGCAGTTTCGCGTAGGACGCGCGCTCCTTGCGCAAAATATTGGCCGCGCTCTGCATGATCCGGGAGCGTTCGGCGAACGAAACGTCCTTCCAGGACAGAAACGCGCGGTGGGCATTGTCGATGGCCAGCCGGACTTCTGCGTCCGTGGCGTCGCGGAAGCTCTTCAGAACTTCGCCGGTATAGGGATTCCTGGTTTCATAGGTCATGGCAGCTTTCTCTCGCAGGTTCCGGGCGGGGCCGATGTCGAGAGTATGGTCGTGCCCCGATCCAACGGAGATGACCTGCATCAATGTTCGTGCGCTGCGATCGCTTTTTCTGAAGAGAGTGTTGTGGATCGTGCGGGCTGGCTCGCTGGCGGGAACCTACCGAAATTCCGCAGTTAGAGCTTTTTTTGGATTGAGCCCACCCACCGTCCTCATGGTGAGGAGCGCGCCACTTGGCGCGCGTCTCGAACCATGAAGCGTGTGTCGCCCATCCTTCGAGACGCGGTCGAAGGCGACCGCTCCTCAGGATGAGGAATCCTTGTGGAGAGGACGACTCATCTCAAAACGAAAATGCTCTAAACCAGCGCGTTCCGGCGCCTAGCGCGCGACGACTTCGATTTCGCCGTCGACGCCGTTGACGACGTTGAACGGGCGCTCGAACACCTTGCCTTCGTTCTTGGCGATGGCGCGGTACTCGCCTTCCGACAGCACCACGCGCGGAAACGCGCCGATCGATTCCTTGATGACGTCGCCGGCCGGCGTGATCACCGACCACGCGGTGTTGGCGAGCGCTTCGCCGCCCTTGTCGCTGACCAGCTTCAGCGTGATCACCGCGGCGCGATGGGTGATGATCACGTCGGTAAGCTTGCTGGCCTGAACGCGGATGTCGGAGCGCACCACCGAATTGGCGTCGCCGTAATTCGAGATGATGTAGTAGGTGCCTTCCTGCAGCAGCACGACGTCGCCGGCGGCGACGCTGGGCAGCAGCGGCGAACGCTCGCCGGCTTCGAACTGGCTGCCCTTGTAGATGCTGAACGAAATCTGGTTCTGCGGAATCTTCGAGGTGCCGACGCGGCCTTCGATGCGCAGACCGCCGGCCGGCAGCACGAAGGATTCGCGATCGGTGTCGGACTTGATGGTCACCGGCCTGACGGCGCTGACCAGGCCCATCGCGACGTGAACCACATAGCTGCCCGGCGGCAGCACGATGTTCGGCGTCGCGCCGCGGTCCTCGCGGATCAGCTTGAACGCGCCGGTCTCGTCGGGCCGGTCGGAATACACCCGCCACACCAGCCCGCTATTGATCACCGGCATGTCCTTGCCGTAGCGCGCCGTCAGCGCCAGCACACCCTGTCCGGGGGCCGAAGGAGTTGCGGGCAGTGGCGACGGCACCGGCGGCGATACCGCGGCGACCGGAGGCTGCGTCAGTGGCGGCGGCAACAGAGGCGCGGATGCCGGGCCCGAGGGCGGCGCGAGGCTGATGGCCGGGCCGGATGGAACGTCCGGGATCGACCCCGGCGGAACCGGTGCCGGACGATCGCTAAAGAACTGCGCGAAGGCAGCGTTCGGCGCGGCCAGGGCCGACAGCAGGACCAGCACCAAGGCGCACGCCAAGCGTCCGCCCCGACCGGTTTTTGACAAGTCATGGCCCCGTGCAATCATCGCCATGCTTTTCACCGAAAACGCGGCAAATTCAAGCCTTGGGATGGTCCCTTACACAATCCCGCGAGCCGGCCCGAAAAGCCCCTCTGCCCGGCGTAGCGTCGCCATGCAGTCATAATTGCTGCCTACCCCGGATAAACGCGGCATAAATCGTGATTGTGGTACGATCTGGCGGGATCAGGCCACAGCGAATAAATTGGGCCAAGGCCGTCTGAGGAGTTTGTGGGTGCTGGACAGTTTGATGGGGCGCAGCCAGAACGGGGCGAATGGCCGCGACAAGCCGGGTCTCGGCAGCGTCCGCCGCCCGGTGATCGGGCTGGCCCTGGGCGGCGGCGCGGCGCGCGGCTTTGCCCATATCGGCGTGCTCCGAACCCTGCTGGCCCACGGCATCGTGCCCAACGTGGTGGTGGGAACCTCGATCGGCGCTGTGGTCGGCGGCTCCTATGCCGCGGGCCATCTCGACACGCTGGAGGAATGGGCGCGCAGCCTGCAGCCGCGCAACATCCTCAGCTATCTCGATATTCGCCTCAACGGTTCCGGCCTGATCGGCGGCAACAAGCTCGCCGCGCAACTCGAGGCTTCGCTCGGGCAGACCATCATCGAAGACCTGCCGCTGAAATTCGCCAGCGTCGCGACAGAAGTTCGCACCGGGCACGAGATCTGGCTGACCCACGGCCGGCTGGTCGATGCGATGCGGGCGTCCTACGCGCTGCCCGGCATCTTCTCGCCGGTGCTGGTGGGTGACCGCTGGCTGGTCGATGGCGCGCTGGTCAATCCGGTGCCGGTATCGGCGGCGCGCGCGCTCGGCGCCGAGATCGTGATCGCCGCCAATCTCAGCAACGACGTGTTCGGCCACAGCACCACGATCTTCGACCATGGCACCGGCCCGGATGCGGTCGAACCTATCATCGAGGTTGAGCAGCCAAAGCGCGGTTTCGGCAAGTTCTTCTCGGCCGAACGCACCATGAAGCGGGAGTTCTTCGGCGGCGCCGGCCGCCCCGGCATCTCCTCAGTGATGGTCGATGCCTTCAACATCATGCAGGACCGCATCACCCGGGCGCGGCTGGCCGGCGATCCACCGGATCTGCTGATCGCGCCGCGCGTCGGCCAGATCGGGTGGTTCGATTTCCACCGCGCCGACGAAGTAATCGCCCATGGCGCGCGCGCCGCCGAGCGCGCCATCGAATCGATTCAGGAAGCGATCGAACTCCTGGCGCCGGAAGCCAGCAAATCGCCCGCGCCCATCATCGAACAGAAGCCGGTCACACCGTAAGGCGTACAGCCTTCAGGCCGTCGCGATGTAATCGCGCAGCGCTTCCTGCTCGGCCTCGAATTCCTTGACGCGCCATTTGACGACGTCGCCGATCGAGATCAGGCCGACGATCTTGTCGCCGTCGAGCACCGGCAGATGCCGGAATTTTCCCGACGTCATTTTTTCCATGATGGCCGCGACGGTGTCCGACGGTTTGCAGTTGATCACCTTGTGCGTCATCACGTTGTGAACGGTCTCATCCAACGCCGCCGCGCCACGTTCGCCGATCACGCGTACAATGTCGCGTTCGGACAGGATGCCATCGATATGCTGGTCGGCGATTACCAGCACCGCGCCAATCCGCCGTTCCGACAGGAGCTTTACGGCCGCGGATAATTTTACGTCGGGTGTGACGCTGATGATCTGATGGCCTTTGGTATCGAGAATTGCACGTACCGTCATTGTCGCCTCCTAGAGTCGGCCACGCCCTTGAGCAGGCGCGGTCTTTCATTCTTGGGTCGAGACATAGTGCAGCCGCAGGCGAAATTCGCCTGTCGAACTATAAAGATGGATGAATTCGGCCGGCCCCGCAAGGCGGCGATACCCGCTCAGTGCAGATCGGACACGTCAGGAGCCGATATCCCGGCGGCGGGACGGCCGGCGCGCGGGATGGGATCGAACACCGAGAACAGCAGCAAACCGGCGAAAAAACCGCCGATGTGGGCCTGCCAGGCAACGCTGGCGCCGTCGGCGCCGATCGCAATCGAGCCGACGCCGAAGATGATGTTGACGCCGAACCAGACGGCGAGGAAGCCGAGCACGCGCGGATCGCGCAACGCACGCAACAGCGGCAGCGCCGGCACCCGGGCAGCCTCGTCGGCATCGCCGCGGTTGAACGACAGGAAACTGCCGCGCACGAAAGCAAAGCGGATCGCCGCCGCCATCGCGCCGGACACCGAGGCCGACGCGCCGATCATCGGCGCCAGCGCATGTTCATGGGTGACCAGATGCGCCGCGGCACCGCCGATCGCCGTCACCGCCATAAACAGAAAGAACCGGACGGCGCCGAAGCGGCGCGCCAGCGCGCTGCCGAACGGCAGCAGCCACAACACGTTGAAGCCGATATGGCTGAGATTGGCGTGCAGCAGCGAATAAGTGACAAAGCTCCAGATCTTGGCACCGGTGCCGCCGGGAAACGGCATCGTCAGCAGGGTCTGGTCGTAGCGCTTCGGAATGAAGCCGAACATCGCGATGACCAGGTCATCCAGATCCGGCGGCAGCAGCAGCCGCCCGACATGAATGACCGCCAGCAGCGCGACATAGGCCGTCAGGGCGCCCGGCAGGGTCAGGATCGGTTCGCGCGGGGGAACAGAGGAATCCAAGGGGTCAAAGGCCTGGTCAGCGGGCTCAAGCGAGCGATGGCCCCAAATAGGCGGCTTTGGCGGGGCGGCGCAAGCTCAGGATCGCCGCGGTCGGGCAAAAACGACAAGAGACTTGCCGGGATTTTCGAGGGGTCGTTGACGACCGCCGACATGTATCTTATAAAATACAACCATGCTGACCGTCATTCGCACGGACGCATACGCGTCCTGGGCCCTCTCCCTGAGAGACGACCGGGCCAAGGCCCGGGTCGCCACACGGATTGACCGGCTCGGCCTTGGCAACCCCGGCGACGTCAAGCCGGTCGGCGGTGGCGTCAGCGAGATGCGGATCGATTACGGCCCCGGCTATCGCATTTATTACGCCCGCCACGAAGACACGATCATCTTGCTGCTGTGCGGCGGGACGAAGAAGACCCAACAAGCAGACATCAAAGAAGCCAAACGTCTCTTCTCGGAATGGAAGAAACCGAAATGACAAAAACAAGCCCCTACGATTCCGCCGAATTTCTGAATACGCCCGCGGCGATCGAATTCTATATGGCGGAGGCTCTGGAAACCGGTGATCCCGCTTTCATCATGCACGCGCTCGGCGTCGTCGCGCGAGCAAAGAGCATGTCCGATATCGCTCGAAAGACCGGACTGGCGCGCGAGAATTTATACAAGGCACTCTCAGCCACGGGCAGTCCTGAATTCTCGACGGTCCTTCGCGTTCTGAAAGCGCTGGATCTCAAGCTGACGATACAGCCCAAACCGGCCAAGGCAACGAAGCCGCTCCCGACAAAAAACGTCGTGCGAAAGAAGGGGGTAAAGGCTGCAGTCTGACAGCCAAGCGCGACATCGATCGGCGCGCAAAGAAAAAGGGAGGCCTGAGAAGCCTCCCTTTGCCTGGACCGATCTTTCCGCGCCGGGTGGATTTTTCGAAATCCGATATCCCCACCCCTCCCCGCGCGACGACCAAACCTTGTTTGCAGCCACCCTGGTATCAAACGTCCGCGTCGCAGGCCCCCTGGAGAAAAGCCCGCAGCGCCATGGAGTAAGGCGATACTACCCGCTCTCCACCGCTCGCCAACAACATGCTTAATTTAACGTTAACAACGAGATCCCGCGTCAACACGGTGGAAAACGCGCCTTCGGCATGGACGGTGCAATGCCTGATCTGCACAAGATGTAGCGGGCACGCGGTGCCTGGATTCGGGACAGAGATGTCCCCCGGAAGGCCGCGAGCGGGTCAGGGTTGACGTTAATGAAGCATCCATCGAGCCGTGAATTCTTTGCCTATTGGGACGACAAGCGCGGTTTCGCGCGCGCGCCGGAACGCAGCGACATCGAGCCCGGCCCGGTGCGCGAGCTGCTCGGCGATATTTTCGTGCTCTCCTGCGACAAGCCGGCGGGCTTCCCGTTCCGCGTCGCCGGCACCAGAGTTTGTGCCCTGCTAGCCCGCGACCTGAAGGGTCAGGCCTTCCCGATGCTGTTCGCGCCGGACAGCCGCAGCGAGATCGAGGACATCATCACCGTCGTCTCCGAGGAATTGCTGGTCGCGGTCGCCGGCATCACCGCGACGACGGAATACGGCAAGAAGGCGCATCTGGAATTGCTGCTGCTGCCGTTCAACCTGCGTGCCCACACCCCGATCAGCCTCACCGGGCTGCTGGCGCCGTTCGGCGAAACCCGCGGCAAGCTCGGTCCTTTCAACCTGACCTCGTTCCGCTACCTCGCCCATCCGCCGCAGCGCTTCGCGCCGCGCGCGCTGCGCAAGCTTCAGGTCGCGCGCGGCCTGATGGTCTACGAAGGACTGCGCTGATTGATCGGTCTGGGTGCCGCACGTCAGTGTCACGCCAGCTGGTTGCGGACCATCGGCATTTGCTAACGCCCCATTAACCCTGAAGGCCGTAGGGTCGGGTTGACCTCGACCCGCTTGACCGGCACGGCATTGATGGCGTTAGCGCAAACACGATCGATCCTTCCCTCCGCGGAAGAACGCCGACGCTTCCAGCGGGTGAAGGTCCATTTGCTTGGCCGCTACATGCTGCCGGACCGCCGCGAATTTCCCTGCCAGGTCATCAACATGTCCCCGGGCGGGCTCGCTCTGCTGGGCCCCGGTATCGGCAATGTCGGCGATCGCGTCATTGCCTATCTCGACCATATCGGCCGCGTGGAAGGCAAAGTCACCCGCATCATCGACAACGGTTTTGCCATGAGCGTCGGCGCCACGCCGCGCAAGCGCGACAAATTGGCCGCGCAGCTGACCTGGCTCGCCAACCGCGACATCCTCAACCTGCCGGAAGACCGCCGCCACGACCGTATCGTGCCGCGCAACCCGATTTCGCTGCTCACCCTCGAGGACGGCAGCCAGATGACCTGCCGCATCATCGATCTGTCGCTGTCGGGCGCCGCCATCGCGGCGGAGAAACGCCCGCCGCTGAACACCCAGGTCTTGCTTGGCCGGGTGAAGTCCCGCGTGGTCCGTCATCTCGAAGACGGCTTCGCGCTGGAGTTCGTCCACGAGCAGCCTGCAGAGACGCTCGAAGATAGCGTCAACGCCCGGTAAACAGCCGCGCGACCCAAATCCCGATTTTCCCTGCCCTGTGAAGGCGATATCTGCGTTGGCGAATACCGCCACGCGGTATTTTGTTGGCGCGGTTTGCAGTTAACGCCGCGCCGTTTTCACGCACAAGCCCCCGATTTGCAGCATCCCGGCGCTTAACGCGTAAAATTTGAATCAATTGCAATTGCTTCAAATTTGAATCGAAGTTGCCTCAAGTATAGTTCGAATGCACCGCGTGTTTTACGCGTATTCGCTTCAAATGTAGTTCTGTGATTTAGCGGCGACGAAAATCCTTTCTGCAAAACATGGTCCCAACAAGAAACGGGGGCCACAATGTTTGGTAACAAGGGGCACTTCACGGGACTGGCATTCGCAGCTGTCCTGTTCGGATTTTCGGCAACGGCGCAGGCCGGTGACGAACGACTATATGCAAGTCTCGGCGACAGCACACGGTCGCCGATCGGCTGGATCGAATTCTGCGCCGACAATCCCGGCGATTGCCGCGGCGGCGCGACCCAGGCGCGTGACATCGTCATCACGCAGACCGCGTGGAAGGATCTGCTGCGGGTCAACCGCTGGGTCAACGAAACCATCAAGCCGATGACCGACATGGATCATTGGGGCGTGATCGAGAAGTGGTCGCTGCCGACGGACGGTTACGGCGACTGCGAAGATTACGTGCTGCTGAAGCGCAAGATGCTGATCGACGCAGGCTGGCCGCGCGAGGCGCTGCTGATCACCGTGGTGCGCGACAAGAAGGGCGAAGGCCACGCGGTGCTGACGGTGAAGACCGACAAGGGCGAGTTCGTTCTCGACAACCAGAACGAAAACGTCGTGGCCTGGACCGAGACTGGCTATCGCTTCGTCAAGCGGCAGTCGCAGAGCGATCCGAATGTCTGGGTCTCCCTCGGCGACACCCGCCCTGCGGTGGCTACGGCCAGCGCAAGAGAGCGCTAACTCAAGCGCTAACGCCAACACCTTTTGGAGACACGCGACCCGGTCACATCCCCACCCCTCCCCGTCCCAGACCGGATCGCGCGCGGCCAGCTCTCCCCCAAGAGCTGGCCGCAACTTTTTTGAGGGATGTAGCTGGAAGCAGATGCGTCAAAAGAATCGGGCCGCAGGAAAAACTGCGGCCCGATTCTGAATCGTTGAAAATATCATGACGCTGGCGCGATGACGTCAGTCGCGCCCATTCGGGTTGCGGTCGCGGCGACCATCGGGCCGGTAGCCGAAGCGCGCCAGCGTGGTGGGCGCACGCCGCTTGCCGATGTGGCGTTCGAATTCGATGAACATCCAGACAAAGGCGGTCGCCAGGCAAAACACCGTGCCGAGAAACAGCAACGTAAGGTGGGGTGCATCGAGGGTCATCAGCATGGACCTAATTTAGCAAGCGCCGTACGCTGAGGCCGCAGATTCAATCACATCGTCGTGTTGATGCGCGTTCGGTCAGTTGCACACCTCAACCCGGCGCAGGCGGTACCCGGCCGGCGTCCAGACACGGCGCCGAACCAGGTAGCACCCGCCCTCGTCCTCGTAGCCGCCGTAAGCATATGGGTAACCCGCATAGCCGTAGGGATAGCCGTATCCGTAGCCGCCGTAGGCCCCATAAAGTCCGGCGCCGGCGAGACCCAGTCCAAGCCCGATGCCTATCCCGCGGCCGCCCCAACCTCCGCCGTGGAAGCCACCGCCATGGAAGCCGCCACCGTGGAAACCTCCGCCCCCATGAAAGCCGCCGCCACCGAATCCGCCGCGGGCCGAAGCCGCCGTCGGCGCGGCCAGCGCGATCGCTGCCACCGCCATCAATCCAAACACCATTTTCCGCAACATCGACTTTCCTCCGTCGGAGATCGCACCCAGTGCTGACTACTCCAGTCACTTAAGATCGTTGCGAAGAATAGCTATAAATTCAGCCGGCTGGTCCCTCAATTATTCGCGATTGCGCGCGCTGGCTGAACAGCCAAGCGGGTTGTTTCCGGAGGTTGCCAGCAACGCGTGGCTGGCAGCCCTTGCAGATGCTCTTGACCTTGGCAAAGGGATCAACCGGTTTCCGTCACGCGACCTCAGGCTACCTTCAGGCGGCATTCCTGGCATATTCGGTCTGATCCTGAATCAAGCTCAGCAAAATGTGCGAGCCGCCATCCGGACTGATGATCGGCATTCGTCGAACGGCAACCTTCCGACTTCCGTTTTTGGGCGTCTCGATCATCTGAGTGCCGATTTCGATTTCGTGATTTTCCGTCAATAGCTGACGATCATAGCCCTCGATCAGGTCGGCGCTCTCGCCCGAAAACAGCTCGCGCGCAGTCTTGCCGATGATCTCGGAGCGCGGAACACCAAACAGAGTTTCGGCGGCGCGATTGACGAAAACATAACGCAGGTCGCGTGCGTCCTTGGCGATAATCGCTTCAGGGATATTTTCGATCACCGTCACGAGCAGCATTTCGGTCCGCTCAAGGATTCGCTGCATGCGGCGCTGGTCGGTACAGTCGTCGTGCGTGGCAACCCAGCCTCCACCGGGCATTGGCTGCTCCGAAATCCGCACCACCCGTCCATCGGCAAGTTCAACTTCGCTGACTGCGGGCTCCTGCTTTGCAATGCGCGCGATGATCGCGGCCAGATAGTTGGCGACGTTGCCGGAAAACAGACCGCTCCGGACCCGGCATTGCAGGATATCCTGCAGCGAGGATCCCGCTTTGATCTCGGGAGGCAGACCATACATCTTCCTGTACCGGTCGTTGATGACCAGCACTTCGGCCGCAGCGTTGAGCATGATCACGCCTTGCGGCATGTTATTGATGGCCGCAGAGAGCTGCCACTTCGCGGCGTAATACTTGTCATTAAGCTTGTCGCGCTGACCCATCGCCTCGTCGCGCTGTTTCGCGATCCCGATCTCCAGTTCCTCCAGCTGCAGATTGCGGCTCACGGCGTCGCGAAAGTTCTGCACGGCGTGGGCGAGACGTCCGATTTCATCTCGACGCGTCATGTGCGGAATAGCAACCTCGATCCGCCCGGCAGCGATCGCGTCAGTCGCTTCTGTGATATCGGACAAGGGCGCAACGACGAACCGTTTCATGACAAGAACGTTGAGACCAGCCATCATCATGGCACCGACGCCGAGAAGCGCGAGGTACCAGGCGGCGAGCCGGGTCCGATCCCCTAGCTCCGCGACAGTCTTGGTCCGCTCGGCGTAGATTCCGGCGAGCGCTCCAAGGTCTTCGTTCAGCGCCGTGCGCAGGCTGCGGTTGGCGTCATTGTCGCCCCATTCGCGTCCGGCGGCGGGGCTGATCTCGACGGCACGTCGAACCAGCTCGCGACGGAATTCGATGAACTGATCAATCCGCTTCTTGAAGGTCATGAATCGCGCAGCGTCGTCGGGAAGAATTCCTGTCTGCCACTGCTCCACGACCTTGCCCAGTTCGCGATTGCGCGCCGTCAGCGCATCTCCGAACGGTTTTGCCTTTGCGGGGTCCGTGGACATATAGATGCCGCGCGACTCCATCACGATCGCAAAGATCAGGCCGTTGACCCGTTCGATGTTAAGCGCGGCGGTCGCGGGAGCCACCAGGTCTTCGCGATATGCGGTTTGCAGCCGGACGGACTGGATGGCCATGACCACCAGAAGCGCGGTCATCACGGCAAACAGGGCCGCGATACCGTAGACTTTCTCGGCAACGCCGAGGTCGCGAAAAGCCTTGACCAGAACGGTCGACAACCTCTGCATCGGATCATCCTGATCGGTTTCAAGTCGGCATTGCACGACCGGGTGCGTCGGCCACGAACTCGCCGGGCCTCGAAGCGCATGCAAGAGCCGCGTCATCATGCGACCAGCGTGATATATACGCCTGCGCCGCTACCGAAGCGTTAAGTCGCTTGAAACAAAGCGGATGGCGATGCTCGAACTGGGATGTTTTCGAGCTTAGGGACTTAAATCCTCAATGATTAATGTATGGTCGGCACAAAGTACCGCCCGATGGCAGGCTCCGCGAAGCAATCCAGACCCTCAACTCAAACTGGGCTGCTTCGCCGCAAGTGCTCCTCGCAATGACAATGACAAGGAGGCTTGACGCGGGTGACGCGTCATCCGATTTTCTTAAGTCCCTTTTTGAATCTCGGGCCGTTCGCCGCGTAGAACCGCGCCGCTCCGCCCATGGCCGCGATCTGCGCCGGCTCCAGCGTGCGGATCACGCGCGCGGGCGCGCCGATGATCAGCGAGTTTTCCGGAAACTGCTTGCCTTCGGTGATCACTGAACCCGCGCCGACCACGCTGTTGCGGCCGATCCGCGCGCCGTTCATGACAATCGAGCCCATCCCGATCAGCGCGCCATCCTCGATGGTGCAGCCGTGCAGGATGACGTTGTGGCCGATGGTGCAGTTCTTGCCGATGGTGAGCGGGAAGCCCTTGTCCGTGTGGCAGGTGCTGTTGTCCTGCACGTTGGAATGTTCGCCGATTTCGATCCATTCATTGTCGCCGCGCAGCACCGCGCCGAACCAGACGCTTGCCTGTTCCAGCAAGCGGATCTTGCCGATCACCTGGGCGGTGTCGGCAATGAAATAGTTACCATCGGTGGGAAGTTCGGGGCCCTGCCCGTCGAGTTCGTAAATCGCCATAGTGCTTTTGTTCTCCCTGTACGGGAGACATTGCCATGGATGACGAGGCTTAGGCCAGCACGCCTACGGCCTGCAGCGTCATGACGATGAAGGTGCCGGACATCAGGCTCCAGAAGCCGGCGAGCACGGTGGCCATCATCACGAACTGGAAACGGCGCTGCTGCTCGATGCGGCGGCCAACCAGCGTGTTGCGCATGATGATGAAGGGAGCGGCGAACACCAGGAATGGCACGGCGGCAAAGGCCTGCGGCACCGCGCCCTGCTTCAGCAGGGCAAAACCGGCGGGGCGCTGCACCAGCGCCTGATAACCGCTGGCCAGCGCGCCAGCCAGGGCAAAACCAATGCACAGCTCAAACAGGGAATTCAACGCATCTGGCGACATCGACGATCTTTCGTACACACGACAACACCCGCCATGCATCGCAAAATCCCGAGCCACCCGCCATCACATCCTTAACAAAGGGTTAATACGCGAACCGCTTCCCGCGCATGGCTCGGCGCCGCCGCCCGGCGAGCAAAATCGTCAGGGCGTTAACCACCCGATGGCATATTGACGGCTGATTCGACCCGCCTTTACACCGCCTTCCCTGTCCCCCAGTTCGCGTGCGCATGTCCCTGCTTTTCCCGACCCAGACCACGATGCGGCGGCGGCGCCGCAAACGGCGCAGCCATCTCGTGCCGATCGTGCTTGGCGGCCTGTTCGCGGCAAGCGCGATCGCGACGGTCGCCTACCTGCTGTGGCCGACCTGGCAAAGCGCCAAGGTGGGCGATCCCGACCGGATTCCGGTCAGCGTCGGCGCCACCTTGTTCAACGTTCCCACCTATGCCTTCCGCCGCAAGGTGCAGAAGCATTCCGGTCCGCAGGAGCGTGTCGATCTCAGTTACAACTACCCGTCACTCGAGGCGACCGACGCGCCCAGGCATGTCAGCGTCGAAACTTTCGATGAGAACCAGCAGCCGATCGACAGGATCTTTCTATCGATCTCGGCGCATCACGACGCGCTGTCGCCGGACACGCGCTTGCGCACGATCTATCCGCGCTATGTCGAGCAGGCTCCAACGGCAGAGGACGGCCTGACCACGCGGCCGTTCCGCGACAACTCGCCCTACAGCCATGAAGACCTGTTTCTCGGCGATGCGCCCACGCTGGTGGCGCGCTGCACCCGCGATGCCGCCACGCCCGGCATGTGCCTGAGCGAACGCCGCATCGACGGCGCCGACCTCACCTTTCGCTTCCCGCGCGCCTGGCTGGAGCAGTGGCGCGAGGTGGGGAATGCGATGGACCGGCTGACAGCGCAACTGAGTGGCCCGCGGGGGTAGCAATCATTCCGCAGTCTCGTGCCCCGGATGCTGCGCAACGCGCCGCCTTGGCGGCGTGGTGCGCTGCTAATCCGGGGCCTACAGCCAGCACAGCTTGTGGGTCCCGGATCTGCGGAGCGGCATGCGGCGATGCTTCGCATCGCCTGAGAATGCCGCACCGCGTCCGGGACACGAGGCATTGTCGTCAGCCGTTGTCGACGAGGTCTTCTTCCAGGATCGCCATCTGGAACTGGAACGAGCGATCGTCGTCCTCATCGTCGACAAACAGCACGCCGATGAATTCCTCGCCGATATAGACCTCGGCCGAATCATCCTTCTTCGGTCGCGGCACCACGCGGAGCTTCTGGTTGCCGAATACGCGCTTGAGATAGGCGTCGAGCTTTCTGACTTCCTGAACGTCCACAGGTGTCTCCATTGCAATTGTTGTGATCGGTGTGATGCCGAAGCTTTAAAGCGAGACGGCGCCCACGGCTAGGCTGTTTGTCGAGAAATCACACACACAGATTAAAACACCTGCAAAACGTCCGAAAGATCAAAGCCCGGTCGCGTTCAGCATCTGGTTCATGGTGCGCGACGGCTCTGCACAGCCGGCCTCGCCGACAATTTTCGCAGGCACGCCGGCCACGGTGACGTTATGCGGTACCGGCTTGACGACCACCGAGCCCGCGGCGATCCGCGCGCAATGGCCGACTTCGATATTGCCGAGAATTTTCGCGCCGGCGCCGATCAGTACGCCGTGCCTGATCTTCGGGTGACGGTCCTCGTTCTCCTTGCCGGTGCCGCCGAGCGTCACACCGTGCAGGATCGAGACGTCGTCCTCGATGACAGCGGTCTCGCCGACCACGAAGCCGGTGGCGTGATCCAAAAAGATTCCGCGACCAATCTTTGCGGCCGGATTGATGTCGGTCTGGAATACCGCGGAGGACCTGCTCTGCAGGTACCAGGCAAAATCCTTGCGGCCCTTGTTGTGCAGCCAGTGCGCCAGGCGATGGGTCTGGATCGCGTGAAAGCCCTTGAAGTACAAAAGCGGGTCGATGAAGCGCGTGGTGGCAGGATCGCGGTCGAACACCGCGACGAGGTCGGCGCGAAACGCGTTGCCGAGATCGGGCTCGTCGCGCAGCGCTTCGTCAAAGGTCTGGCGGATCAGATCGCCCGACAGCGCCGAATGATCGAGCCGCTCGGCGACACGATGCACCACCGATTCTTCCAGACGGTTGTGATGCAGCACGGTGGAGTAGATGAACGATGCCAGCTCCGGCTCGCGGTGGACGATGTCCTCCGCCTCGGTGCGAATGCGATCCCAGATCGGATCGAGCGTTGCCAGTTTCGCGTTCTGCGGAATGAGGTTCTGTACGGCCATGCTGGACTCGCAAATTCTCAATGTTCGGTCATGCACTATAGCACAACGCGGGGTTCTGTCGCGACAGGCCTTGCGCCATGATGAACGCCGACTACCCGCGAACACCTGCTAAGGCATTGAATAAGCAGAAGTTCTCGGACGATCCGCGAGCTGCCTCAGCGCGAGGCGTGCATCAGAAATGGGCGGCCGTTTGGTCAAAACAAGGTGTAGGCCAGCACCATCGTGCCAGTGACTGACATCATACCCGGCGCGACAGGAAGTCCAGCACGCCTTCCTTGTAGACACGGTCGCCGACCGCACGCATGTGATCGCGGTTGGGGATGTCCAGCACCTCGGAGCCTTCGATCACCTGCTGCAATTCCTGCGCGGAGCCGGCGATCTCGTCGATGGTACCGACGGCGATCAACGTGGGTACCTTGATGCGCGCGGCTTCTTCCTGCGTCATCAGACGCCGCGATCCGCGCATGCAGGCGGCGAGCGCGAGGCGGTCGGAGCGGGTCTGGTCGGCGAAGGTGCGAAAGGTGCGGCCGACGGGATCCGTGACATCGTCGAGCGACGGCGCTTCCAGCGCGAGCGCGACATTTTCACCGGGGCCACCGCCCTTGATCAGGCCGATGCCGAGGCCTGCGATGATCGCACTACGCAGCAACTGAGGCTGAGTTTCCGCGATCAGCGCCGTAATGCGAGCGCCCATCGAATAGCCCATCATATCGGCGCGTTCGATCTTCAGATGCGCCATCAGCGCGCGGACGTCGCCGGCCAGCAGGCTTAGATGGTAGTCTTCCGGATCATACAGTTTCGTGGAATCGCCGTGGCCGCGATGATCGAGGGCGACGACGCGCTTGCCGTGCTTCTTCAGCTCCGAAACCCAGGTCGGATACACCCAGTTGACGTTCTTGCTGGAGGCGAAGCCGTGCACGAGCACGATCGGATCGCCCTCGCCTTCATCGAGATAGGCAATTTCAACATCGCCGTTGTGAAAGCTCGGCATCAAAAATTCCGTTTGTAATGGGGAATGGGTAATCGGCGGGAGGCGCGCAGTTTAGCCGTGCACGGCGATCGCCGCCAGTGTGGGAGGTAAGGCCATTTCGTGGCGGAGCCGCAGCTCATGGCGCAGCCGCCGCGCCTTGGAGCGCTGCAGCCACGACCAGGTGAGGCGTTCGGTAGTGGCCTTGATGGAAGAGAGAAATCCGAACAACGCCAGCAGCGCCCAGAACACCCACATGGTCAGGTTGAACGCGCCGGCCGCCAGCAGCAGCGCGCCGCGGCCGAACATTTTTATGATGGCGCGGGTCTGGCCGCCCTTCGATTCCGCGAGCTTTGCCGCGCGGGCCACGTCCTTTGGTCCCTCGGCGATGCGCAGCGTATCCAGCGCGCCGCGGGCGCCGGCCTTCTCGCTGACGCGGCCGACATCCTTCGCGAGGCGAACGAGCCCGCCGGCCTTCTCGGCGCGGAACGCGGCCTTCACCGCATCGATGGTTTTGCCCGGCCGCAGGATCGAGGCATCGGCCATCGCCGTCTGCAGCAGCGGCGTATCGACGACGCTGCGCGCCGATCGCCCGGCCCAGACAGTAAGCCCCTCGCCGAGCCGCCCGACCTTGCGGGCGTCCTTGACCAGCGTCAGCCCGGCCCGCACCGGCGCAACGCCGCCGACGGTGACATAGGTCGCGGCCGTCACCGCAAGGCCGGCAGCGGCGAGGCCCAGAATCAGATGATCGGTGTCCTCGCCCATGGCGAGATGCTTGCCTTCGCGGACGACGTCGCGGATGTCGCCAAACACGAACAGATCGCCGGCCACGGTACCCGACATGCTGCCGACATCGTCGGCATTGCCGGTGACGAAGCCGGTGGCGAATTTACTGGCGAAATGCGAGGCGGAATTCTCTTCGGCCACGGCATCGCTGACGCGCTTCGTCAGCTCCTCGGGCAGCACGACATTCTTGGCAGCTGCAACCTCGACAAAGCTCTTCGCCAGATCGGCATCCCCAGCCGCCAGCGCGTCCTCGATATTGCGCCTCAGCACCGCCGGATCATTCTTCAGTGCGGAATTGACCTGGGCGTCGGCCAGCGCCACGGGGTCATCCTGCGCCGCCAGTACGGCGCCGGCATCATGGGCACGCGGCCACAGCAGCAGGCCGACGGTGGCGCAGACCGCTATTCCCGTCAGTGCTGTGTCGATCCGGAACCACATTGCGCGCAAAACCCTATCTCTGCACCTCTTGGACAGGTGGTGTGCCGTTTTTGCGACACAACTGCCCCGACGAAAGAAGGGCTTCTCGAACACACCAGGATTGTGTCGAATTTGCCCCAAGCAATGAACCATTCGTGGCCTAGGAATCAGCACCAGCGGCCAGTATGGTGCGCCGCACTGAATGGCGCGAGACCCCTGTTTAAGTCCGCAGCCGTTGCGAGCAAAGGTAGAGAAGATGTCCGACCACGTCGTTCCGCACTTTCACAATGATGCCGGCGTTCCGATCATCGAGATCGGTTCGAAGGAGTTCATGTGTGTGGGCGCCAATCCGCCGTTCGATCATCCGCACGTCTTCCTCGACCTCGGCAACGACAACGAGATCATCTGCCCGTATTGCTCGACGCTGTATCGCTTCGCCGCTGATCTCGGCCCCGGTGCGGCCCGCCCGCCGGAATGCGTGGTGCACGACAAGGTCGCCTGATCCCACACGATGGCTCTGTCGCGCACCATCGTCATCGCTGGTGCCGGCATCGGCGGATTGACGGCAGCGCTGGCGCTCGCCGCCAGGGGATTTCGCATCCTCATCCTTGAGAAGGCCGAACGGCTGGAGGAAGCCGGCGCCGGGTTGCAGCTGTCGCCCAATGCCAGCCGGGTGCTGATCGACCTCGGCCTGCAGCCTCGCCTCGCCCCGCACCTCATGACGCCCGATGCCGTCAGCATCATGAGCGCGCGCAGCGGCGGCGAGGTGATCCGCCTGCCGCTCGGCATCGCGGGCGAATTCCACGCCGCCGCACCCTACTGGCTGATCCATCGCGCCGATCTGCAATCCGCGCTGCTGGCTGAAGTGAACAACCATCCCGGCATCGAATTGCGGCTCGGCTGCCAGTTCGAGGATTTTGATGTCCATTCCACCGACGTCGTGGTCGGCCATCGCAAGGGCGTGGCGCGCGAACACGAACCGGCGCTGGCGCTGATCGGGGCCGACGGCGTCTGGTCCGCGGTGCGACAGCAGCTGTTTCCCGACACCCAGGCGGAATTCGCCGGGCTGATTGCCTGGCGCGGCACCATCGACGCCAGGCAATTGCCGCGCGAGCTGACACCGCACCGCGTGCAGCTATGGATGGGTCCGAAGGCACATCTGGTGGCCTATCCGATGTCGTCAGGCAAACAGATCAACGTGGTGGCAATCATGCCCGGCGCCTGGAACAGGCCAGGCTGGAGCGCGCCGGGCGACCCCGCCGAGATCAAGAACCATTTTGCGGCGTCGCGCTGGCCGGACAATGCCCGATTGATGATCGGCGCCGTCGACGACTGGCGGCGCTGGGCGCTGTTCACCATGCGCGACGGCGGGGTCTGGCACAAAGGCCCGGTGGCACTGCTCGGCGATGCCGCGCACGCCATGCTGCCCTTCGCAGCCCAAGGGGCCGGCATGGCGATCGAAGACGCCGCAGTGCTGGCAAAATGCTGCGGCGAATTCATCGACGATCCCGCCAACATTGCGGTGGCGCTGCAACGCTATGCAATGATGCGCCGCTCACGCGTCGGAAGGGTTCAGCGCACGGCGCGGCAATCCGGACAGATCTATCACCTCCGCGGGCCGATGGCGCTGGCGCGCGACCTGACCATGCGGGCATTGGGCGCGCCGCGGCTGCAGGCGCGGCAGGACTGGATCTACGACTGGAAGCTGTGAGGCACTACACCGCCGGCGCCAGACCTCGGCGCCCTAATCGATCGCGCTGCTGGAGCGTTTGCGGGCGCTCTTGGGCGGCGTCGGCGCGACGGGCGTCGCCACCACCGGTGCGCTGGCCACGCATTTGCTGCGCTGCCAGTTCTCTTCCGCAAGCTTCGCCGATGCCCGCGCCGAGATGTAATCGTTACGGTAGGCGAGTTCGCCGACCACCGATCCGGCGGCGCCGGTCTCGGCCTTGTCGATCAGCCCCTGCAATTCCGCGGTCCGCGCGGCCAGCGCCTTGCGCTCGGTTTCGAGCTGCTTGCAGTCATACAGGTTATATTTCGCGGGATCGACGAAGGCCCCCGACGCAAAACTGTCGCCGAGCCCGGCGCAGCCGCCGAGACCAGCGCCGAGCTCCAGCAACGACGCCAAAGCGGCGGCGCGGGCAAGCAGATGAAGATGGTAACGGCGATCGATCATATGGCTTGGTAACCCGACAACATTGAAGTTGCGTAAAGCAGCGCGAGGTGACCGGATTGAGGCCGACCGGACCTCGAATCCGGACCCGGATCCTGCGATATGCGTCGTTATACCCGCCCCGATCCCCAAGGCCAGGTCGCCTCCGACGAGAAGCGCAGCCAGCCCAACTGCTGGCTTGGTCGATCAACGGCCCGTGACCTTCGCGCCGGGATGTCCGGGGTCAAACGCCCTCATAGACCAGCCGGGTGAAGAAGCCCGAATCGATCACGAACTGTCCCCACTTGGCATCGAACGCGGCAGTCGGCTTGGCCGCGACCGTCTCGTCGCGCGACCTGCCCTGTTTTTTGAGCGCCGCAACATTGTCGCGGATGGCGACGAGCATGTCGCGGAATTCCTTGAGCTCTGCCTTGTTGCTGACCGGCTTGCCGTGGCCCGGGATGATGATCGTGTCGTCCCGCGTCGCGGCGAGATTGGCATCGGACGCAGCGATCATTCCATTGATGCTGCCGCCCGTCGAATAATCGATGAACGGATAGATGCCGTTCCAATAGGTGTCGCCGACGTGAACGACGTTCGCTTCGGCAAACGTCACCGAGATGTCGCTGTCGGTATGCGCAGACCCATAGTGCTTCAGATGGATCGAAGCGCTGTTGAGCTTGAGGCTGTGCTCCTTCGCAAAGACCTCGCTGGGGATTGCACCTGGCGCCGAAGGAAGAAAATTATAATCCCAGTCTTCAACGCGCTGGATGCCGGACAAGTGCTTGCGGGTGTTGTTCTGGGCGATAATTTTCGCGCCGGCCGCATGCAGCCATGCATTGCCGTCCGCATGATCGAAGTGCCAGTGGGTATTGATGAGGCGCGTCACCGGATCGGCACCGAGATCGGCGAGAGCCTTGGTGAGCTGCGGGCGCGATACGCCGATGCCGGCATCGACAAGCAGTTTGCCGTCGGAGCCCGTAAGCACGGCGATATTGCCACCGGAGCCCTCCAGCACGCTGACGTTGTTTCGCAATTTGTAAGTCACGATCGGCGAAGCAGCGGCACTGTCCTTGATCAGGCTGACGAGGCCGCGGGCTTCCGCGAAGGCCTCACGCGGCGTGAGCCAGCCTTTGGTGGCGGCATATGTCGCTCCGGCCACACAACAGAAACAGAAGTGCCGGCGTGAAAACAGATTTGGCTGCGCAAGCGTCATGACTCTTCCTCGTTTCATTCTGCTGGGGAGTTCATCTCATTGGCGGCGACGTTGGATTTCGCGCAAGCTGAAGCTAGTCAGATTCATGGTCGGGCTTTGGCTCAGAGTTTGGTTTAATGTGTGAAAGCAACAGTGGCTGTCTTCACCGTCCGATCACAGCCGAGCCGCTGGATTTCGCCCAAGCGTGTCGATTTTTAAACCGATTTTCCTCACGTACAATCGCGCGCTCATTGCCTTGCTAACCTGACGGAGGTGGGAATGAATAACTACAGGACCAGATGGCATGGACTTTATGCCGAATACGTTGAACAGTCCGTGCAAGCCGTCTTCGGCCACGTCGAGAGAATCATCGTCGGTACCTTGATTGTATCGGCCGGCACACACGTCTCGACGAATGAGCCCGCCATCATGCTGTTCGGCTATTTGCGCCACGGTCTGGTGGGCCGAGGCGTCGAATTGTTCGGCGTCATTCTCCTGTTTCTCAATTTTCTCGACGGCTTGTACCGGCTCTCCAAGTCGGAGTGGCATTCGGCACTCCAGATCATCATGTCGATCTGCTACATCGCGTTGTCCGTGCGCCTCGTGCAGCTCATCCTCGCATTTCGCGGCGAATAGCCGCCGCGCAGAACTGCTGCGCACGCAACAGTTCTGCGAACTGCGATCAAACCGCCTGAAGCGAGCTGACGATCGGGCTGGTTCTACCAGCACCTGCGGACAAACACGCAGCCATTCGGACCGCAGGTGCGCACGCGCCGGCACCCGCCATAGCGATTACCGCGATAGACACTGCGACGATAGACATATGCCTGCTCAATGAGCGAATTGGCCGATGCGGCGTTTGCGATTGCCGCACCGTTCATAGGAGCGGCGACGGATCCTGTCGCGCCGGCAAAAGCAAGACAAGCGAAAGCCAGGATTCCAAGCGCAATTCGTTTCATACGCGTTCTCCCTCTCTCTTTTTTATCGCTTCCCAGCGGAAATCGCGAACGTCAGCCCAATGGACTCAACAAGTTCAGCGCAATCCGAGCATCGCACTTTGGCAAGTCGGGGAAAGCGACGCTGCGTTTGCTCGCAAGCATTCGACAGCCCGTCCGCCGCCAAGCGGGACGTTGCTGCAATAGGTGCGGAAATCTCCGCCGCAAGCCGACCGGACAAGCATGATTTCCCGGCGCGGAGAAATGGCGCGCATCGGAACGACCGGCGCGGCACCGACAGTCGTTGGCGCGGGGCTGGCCGTGCTCGCCGCAGATCCGGCTGCCGCCGGAGCACCGCCCACGGCGCTGACAGCCTGCTGACAAGGCTGCGAAAGTTTGGCCGAGTTGGTTTGCAGGCAGCTCAACGCGGCGGCTCCGCCGGGCGGGATACTTGCGCAATTCGCTTCATAGTCCGAGCGGCAGACCTGACGTATCGTGTCGGTCTGCGCCTGACTGGGCTGTTGCTTTGGCGCAGCAGCAGTCGCTGCTTTTGGCGCCGCGGCTGCAGGAGTTGCTGCGGCTTTGGGCGCGGAAGCCGGCGCTGCAGCAGCGGGCGTTGCAACCGATGGCTTGTCGATCGCGCTCACGGCCGTCTGACATGAGGCCGACAGACTCGCCATGTTTTTCTGCAAGCACATCAGTGCCGGTTTGCCCCCCGTCGGGACGCTCGCACAATGCGCCTCGTAATCAGAGCGACATTCCTCGCGGATCGCATTGCGTTGCGCCGATGTCGGCTGCTGCGATGCAGCAGGAATTGTTAGGACAACTAAACTTGTCGAGATAACAGCAAGCAGCGCCGCCAGGCGGCGTTCAAGACCTTTGGTCATTTTGATCTCCAATGCTTTGCCTGGTTCAGGACGTGTCAGCAGCAAATTAAATCAAGCGGCGACGAGCAGAGACCTCAATGGCCAAAGACTGCCCGCTTTTGAATTTTCCGGCAAGAAGAATGTGCTATTAATCGAGCGAGCGGGCCTGCTTGCCGAAACATGTCGACAGGGAGGAAGGGGAATGGAGTCCTTTCATTTGCTGCCCGATGTTGAGCCTCGGAGTTCTGCGAGGTTTTCAAGATATTCCACGCAACGCATCGCTCTCGCTTTGGCCGCACTCGGCCTTCTCACGGCATGCGAACAAAACAGTTTCGTTCCGCCGTCTCCGCCAACCGTCGAGGTTGCGCAGCCCGTTCAGAAAGCAATCACGCGTTATCTTGAAGCAACCGGCAACACCGCGCCGATCAAGACGGTCGATCTCGTGGCACGCGTGCAAGGCGTCTTGCAGTCCATCAACTACAAGGATGGAACGTTCGTAAAGGAAGGCACTACGCTTTTCACGATCGAACCCGAGACCTACAAGCTGAAGCTGGATCAGGCCCAAGCATCTGAGGCGGGCCTTCAGGCCCTGCTGAAACAAACCGAGGCCGAATTCAAGCGACAGTCGGATCTCGTCTCCAAACAATTTGCGTCGCAAGCCACATTCGAGCAGGCAACTGCCGCACGCGACAGCGCTCAGGCAAACCTGCAGCAGGCTCAGGTCAGCACCAAGATCGCAGCCGTCAACTACGGCTACACCAATGTGACGGCGCCGTTCGACGGCATCGTGACCGCGCATCTGGTTTCGGTCGGCGAGCTCGTGGGTGCCGCGTCGCCGACCCAGCTCGCGACGATTGTGCAGCTCGATCCGATTTATGTGAACTTCAATGTCAGCGAGCAGGACGTTCTGCGCATCCGCGCGGAAGCTGTGAGAAAGGGACTGAAGCCGACCGATCTTCTGAGCATTCCCATCGAGGTTGGCTTGCAAACGGAAACGGGCTACCCGCATGTCGGCAAGCTCGACTACGCCGCACCGACGGTTAATCAATCGACGGGAACGCTCGCGGTTCGCGGTGTCCTGCCGAACGAGAATCGCGTGTTGCTGCCGGGCTATTTCGTCCGCGTCCGCGTTCCCGTCGATGAGTCGGCGAAGGCATTGCTGGTCCCCGACGTTGCATTGGGCAGCGATCAGGCCGGCCGGTACGTTCTAGCCGTCAACAAAGACGATGTCGTCGAACAGCGCAAAGTGGAGGCCGGTCCGCTCGATGGCAATCTGCGTGTCATCGAAAAGGGACTGGCGCCCGAAGATCGCGTGGTGATTGCCGGCATTCTGCGCGCCATTCCCGGCCAGAAGGTGAATCCAAAGGTCCAGACGATCGAGCAGCCCCGCGCGTCAGCCAACTAGGATCGCGCATGATTTCGAAATACTTCATCGAGCGCCCGGTTCTCGCCAACGTCATCGCGATCCTGATGGTTCTCATCGGCGCGGTGGCGCTTTTCAATCTGCCCGTTGCGCAGTATCCCGACGTTGTTCCGCCGACTGTTCAGGTGACAACGCGCTATCCCGGCGCCAGCGCGCAGATCGTCGTCGATACCGTGGCGCTCCCGATCGAGCAGCAGGTCAACGGCGTCGAGGACATGCTCTACATGCAGTCCTACAGCGGCGCGGACGGCAGCTATACGCTCACCGTGACGTTCAAGATCGGGACCGACCTCAACTTCGCGCAGGTGCTGGTGCAGAACCGGGTGTCGAGTGCATTGTCGGCGCTGCCGCAAGCAGTGCAGACACAAGGCGTGAACGTCCAGAAACGTTCGACGGCCATCCTGCTGTTCGTCACCCTCACCTCGTCGGATTCCGCGTACGACAGTCTTTACCTAAGCAACTACGCCACCATCAACCTCAAGGATGAACTGGCCCGCCTGCCCGGCGTCGGCAATGTGACGGTGTTCGGCGCCGGCCAGTATTCCATGCGGCTATGGCTCGATCCGAGCAAGCTTCAGTCGCGGGGACTGATGCCGCAGGACGTCATTCAATCGGTGCAGCAACAGAGCCAGCAGGTGACCGCTGGCCAGGTCGGCATGCCGCCGACGCCGGCCGGGCAGGCCTTTCAATACACGCTGAATGTCAATGGGCGGTTCGACGACGTCGACCAATTTGCCAACGTCATCGTCAAGACCGGCAACGCCGGCGATATCACCCGTCTGCGCGACGTCGGCAGAGTCGAGTTGGGCGCCCAGACCTACAGCCAGGTGTTTTCGCTCGACAAGCGTCCGGCCACGGGCATCGGTGTGTTTCAATCACCCGGCGCCAATGCGCTCGACGTCGCCGGCGAGGTCAAGAAGAAGATGACCGAACTCGCCAAGGGATTCCCGCAAGGGATCACATTCGACGTCCCGTTCGACACCACCAAATTCGTCCAGGCATCCATCGACGAGGTCTACAAGACGCTGATCGAAGCGGCCTTGCTGGTGCTGATTGTGATCCTCGTGTTCCTGCAGGACTGGCGCGCCATGCTGGTGCCGGCAACTACCGTGCCCGTGACGATCATCGGCGCTTTTGCCGCGATGGCAGCCTTGGGATTCACGGTGAACCTCTCGACCTTGTTCGCCATCATCCTCGCTATCGGCATCGTGGTCGACGACGCCATCGTCGTCGTGGAAGGCGCCGCGCACAATATCGAGCAGGGAATGTCGGGACCGCAGGCGGCGATCAAGGCGATGGACCAGTTGTTCGGCCCGATCATCGGCATCACGCTGGTGCTGATATCGGTATTCCTGCCGGCCGCATTCCTGCCAGGCCTGACCGGGCGCATCTATGCGCAGTTCGCGCTGGTGATCGCAGCCACGGCCCTCATTAGCGCAATCAACGCGGCAACGTTGAAACCAACGCAATGCGCGTTGTGGCTGCGCCCCGCGGTGCCGCCGGATCAGCGCAACTGGTTCTATCGCGGCTTCAACTCGGTCTATGGGCGGGTGGAGCGTTGGTACGGAAACCTGATCGGTCGTCTCGTCGCACACAGCGGGATGTCGGTGATCGTGGCGCTGATCCTGATCGGCATCGGCGGCTACGGTCTGTCGCGCGTGCCGACCGGCTTTCTGCCGATCGAGGATCAGGGCTACCTGCTTGCGGCCGTTCAATTGCCGGACGGAGCCTCGCTCGACCGCACCCGGCAGGTGATGGACCGGGTCAGTGAGATATCCGGCAAGACGCCCGGCGTGGCGCACGTCCTCGGCATTTCCGGCATTTCCGCGCTCGACAACAGTGCGAGTCTGGCCAATGCCGGCGTCGCCTATCTCGTCCTCAAGGACTGGAGCGAACGTGGAGCCGGCGAGGATTTGCGATCGCTGGTGGTCGGGCTCAATCAATCGCTCGCAGCCATTGCCGAAGCGCGGGTCATCGTACTGCCACCGCCACCGATTCAGGGCATCGGCAACGCCGCCGGCTTTGCCATGCAGGTTGAGCTGCGCGACGGCAGCTCCGATTACAACAAGCTGCAGGCCGTCACCAATGCGGTTGTTGCCAACGCCCAGACGCAAAGTTCATTGCAGCGGGTCAACTCTCCGTTCCGCTCGATGGTGCCGCAGTTCAACGTCGAAGTGGACAGGATCAAGATCCAGACACTGCATGTCTCCACCGATCAGGTGTTCTCGGCGCTGGCGTCATATCTCGGATCGAGCTACGTCAGCCAGTTCAACAAATTCGGCCGGACTTTTCAGATCTACGCCCAGGCGGATGCTCCGTACCGGCTGAACACGCGGGACATCGAGAACATGATGGTGCGCAATCAGCAGGGCGACATGATCCCGCTCGGCACGGTGGCGAAGATCACGCCGGCGATCGGCCCCTCGCTTGTCAGCCTGTATAATCTCTATCCAGCCTCGACGATCATCGGTTTGCCCGCGCAAGGCTTCAGTTCCGGCCAATCCATCGCGCTGATGGAACAGATCGCGGCCAGGACGCTGCCGCCCGGCACCGGCTACGAATGGACCGCGATGTCCTACCAGGAGAAGATCGTCGGCAACCAGATCTACTACACGTTCGGTCTGGCGATGCTGCTGGTCTATCTGGTGCTGGCCGGACAATATGAAAGCTGGTACGCGCCGATCTCCGTCATTCTCGCCGTGCCGCTTTCCTTGCTCGGACCGATGTCGGTGCTGACCGGGTTGCGGATCGAAAACAACCTTTATGTCCAGATCGGGCTGATCCTGCTGATCGCCCTTTCCGCCAAGAATGCCATCCTGATTGTCGAGGTGGCGCGCGAACTGCGCGTGCGCGACGGCAAGCCGTTGCTTGAATCCGCTGTCGAAGCCGCGCGCGCCCGCTTCCGACCGATCATCATGACGTCGTTTGCCTTCATTCTCGGTGTTGCGCCGCTGGTACTGGCAAGCGGTGCGGGAGCCAGTGCCCGCAAATCGATTGGCATCACGGTCTTCAGCGGCATGATCGCTTCGACCTGCCTGGCGGTGCTGTTCGTGCCGGCATTCTTCGTCATCGTTCAGCGGTTCGAGGAGTGGCGCGCGAGCCGAAAGAAGCAGGTGAAGCCTGTCACCGTGTGACACCAATCCAGGGCTGAGCCCCGCTTAAGCACAAGTTAGAATCAATCCGTATTTTGCTAAGTGCCAATGAGTCCACGGCGCAGATCAGACAATCGAAACCGGCTTGTTGCATGAATCGACATCAAGCTAATCGAGTTCTTCGCTGGGTGTTTCTCGAATGTCCCGCACGATGCAGGCGAGCAAAAGAAGTGAAGGCGACCATGCGAGCATCGCTCCGAATAGAATCGCTTGTAGCGTCGTCATGATAGCTCCTCGATTATCTCTTCCACGCCACTGCTATCGACGGTCCTTAATACAACCAGCTTGGCACTTTCTAAAAAAAGCGCCCCCGCAGGGGCAAGGTTTCCAGTGTGTGAGGGAGCGCAGCACTGGATTAATTCTGGTCTGCGACAGACGGGTCAGGACATTTGTAGAGCCATCTCCAATAAGCCTTGTTGCGTTCCCACAAGCGCCTGTAACTCTCGCGGCACCTGGTCGAGCAAAACTGCTCGAAGCGCCAGCTGCATCGGACCAACCCGAAGGGACGTTTGCAGTCCGGATTGCCGCAATGATTTTTCATGACACGGCCTCCGCGTCGATTCGCCGTATCCAGCGAATGAAGCTCTCCTGACCTTCGTCAAGGCAGGACCGTCCGCAGTAATGTTCACGCGAAGGATTTCTCAGAGAGATTATCTTTGGGTCTTCACTGTCGCACTCAGAACAACGTGGGCCTCTACGCATGGCGATCTCCTCCTGGGGAATAGCCATTTGCCGATCATCATGTGCTGCTTTATCTCGCCTTCGTGCTCTCGAAGGGCGACGATGTTTCCAGTCTCATTCCCTCCCGCGCCATTATCAACTCGTCTCAATGTTTGGTGCACCCATCCTTACGTATAACCCGATCGCAGCACGTTCATGCGCTTGTAGAACACCGCTACACTGTGACCTTCCTGTACTTTTTTCCACTGCCGCAAACCGATCGACACTCGCGACGTACGAGATGCTACGCCAGCCTAATAGCCTCATTTTCCCGCTCTCTCGCCGTACCCTTGCAGAGCTGTGTCAAGGCATTTGATCAACGCTTCTCCGCCGAAAGGCTTGGTCAGGAAACACGTCGCTTCTGCGTTCAGCGCTCGCGCGCTTTCAACGGGGAAGGCCGTGATGAAAATGAACGGCACGCGGTTTCCCTGAGCAAGCAGGCTGGCTTGCAGTTCAACACCGCTCATTGTCGGCATTTGAACATCCGCTATCACACATGACGTGTCATTCAGCTGGGGCGATCGCAAGAACTCTTCGGCCGACGCAAATGTATGGACGATGTACCCAACCGACCTCACGAGGTTGTGGATCGCGGCGCGAACGGATCCATCGTCGTCAATGATTGAAATGACTACTGGTTTGGGCAAAGCGGTCTTTCCTGGAGGCGCAAACAGGGCGCTTCGTGCTGCACAGCCGCTTGACGGCAGAATGCATCGCAAATCAGGATCGGAAAATCATACTTAGGTTTGTAGCCCGCCAACAGACTCCGACCTAGAGCAGCTCCATTCTACGACGCTGCGCGCCGTATCCCGAGCGTCTCCGCCATCCTCACCAGGTCGGCCAACGACTTCGCAGCCATTTTCCTCATAATATGTCCGCGGTGTATCTTCACGGTGATCTCGGCAAGTCCGATTTCGGCTGCGATCTGCTTGTTCATGAGCCCGGCGGCGACCAGAGCCATCACTTCCCGCTCCCGAGGGGTCAGGGTCGCGAAAAGAGCATGCAAGTCCGAGTGGATCTTCGCATCAGTGCGACTCTTTCGGTCGCGCTCGATTGCTGTCGTCACGGCATCCAGCATGTCCTGATCGCGAAATGGCTTGGTCAGAAAATCGATGGCTCCGGCTTTCATCGCCCTGACCGACATCGGGATATCGCCGTGCCCCGTCATGAAGATGATCGGAATGTGAATACCCGCCTTGGCCAGGTCGGCCTGAAAATCGAGGCCGCTCAGTCGAGGCAACCTGATGTCAAGGATCAGGCAACTGGCAACATCCGGAAGCTTGCTCAGCAGAAACTCAGAAGCCGAACCGAACACTTCGACCTGCAAGCCCACCGACCGGAACAGACTCCTGAGCGCTTCGCGCATTGAGACGTCGTCGTCGATGACGAAGACGATCGGTTCCTCGGCGCTGGCGAGATCGCGAGGCGATATTGGGCGCCCGGTCACGGCGTATCGTCCTTTTGATGCAGCGGCAAGGTAAACTGAAACGTCGCGCCCGGCCCGACATTGCCGGAGGCTGACAGTCGCCCTCCGTGAGCGTCGATGATCGAGCGGCAGATCGATAGGCCCATGCCCATACCGCTGGATTTGGTGGTGAAGAAGGCGTTGAACAACTGATCAGCATTCTCGGCGTCTATTCCAACACCGTCGTCCTTCACCGTGACCAGAATTTTTCGAGCTTCGTCCTGGCGCGTTCGGATCATCAGTTCGCGCGGCCGGTCCGTGACCGATTGCATCGCTTCCATGCCGTTGACCACCAGATTGAGAATCACCTGCTGTAGCTGGATCCGATCGGCGAGGACCAGGGGCAGTGCGGGCGCGAGTTCCATCCGCAGCGACACCCGGTGGCTGAACAATTCACGCTGCACCAGGGTGATAACCTCATTAACGACTTCATTGATGTGGAGCGGCACTTTCTGAACCGGGGTCTTGTTCACCAGCGCACGGACGCGCTGGATCACTTCGCCGGCCCGATTGCCGTCATTGATGATCGACTCCACCGTGCTGCGCGCTTCATCCAGGTTGGGCGTTTCGTGGTCAAGCCAACGCAGGCAGGCTGCGGCGTTGGTGACGACGGCGGCGAGCGGCTGGTTCACTTCATGGGCAATCGACGCGGTCAGTTCCCCGAGCGCCGTCACGCGCGTGACATGAGCAAGGTTCGCCTGCGCTTGATGCAGCTCCTCCTCGGCTCGCTTGCGTGCGGTGATATCCGTCACCGCTCCAACAAACGCGAGGCAGCCCGATGCATCCTTTACAGCACGTGCCACGGCATGGACGTATTTCACTGAGCTGTCGGGCATCAGCAAACGATATCCGTGATCGAAATCCTTCCCGTCGCTGGACGCACGATCGATGGTCTGTTGCGCCAGAGCACGATCGTCCGGATGAATGCGTTGAACGACCATGTCGATGTTGACGGAAGGAGCCTTGTCGTACCCAAAAATTCTAAAGGTTTCCTCCGACCAAATGATCTCGCCGGTGGCGGTGCGCCAGCCAAAGCTGCCGGTGTGACTCAACCGCTGTGCTTCGGCCAAATACGTTTCGCTCTGCCGCAGGGCATTCTCCGTTTCCTTGCGCTCGGTAATGTCCTCGCACGCGATCAGGACGATCAACCGGTTATCCAACCGCCGCACGGCTTTGGCATTTTCACGAACCCAAAGTGCGGAACCGTCCTTTCGGACCTTTCGGATTTCCCAACTGTTCGTTTGGCCGATATTTTCCAGGCAGACGGCAACATGTTTCTGGACCAGCTCTCGGTCTTCCTCGAAGAAGACTTTCAGCACGGATTGTCCAAGCAATTCGCTGACTGAATGGCCGAGTTGCGCAGCACCAAGAGTGTTGACTGACAGGACGGTGCCGGTCGCGTCGACCATGAAATACATGACCGGGTTGTGCTCGAAGACCTCCCTCCATTGCGCCTCGCTATCGCGCAGCGCTTCCATCGCGCATTGCTCGGCCCTCGCTCGGTCCTGGAGCGCGGCTTCCATCTGCCTGCGGGTACTCTCCACGAGGCGCGTCATGATCAACGAGACCAGAAGCAAGGCGAGCAGCACGATGGCAATCAAATAAGCAAGGACCATTGGTGCAGGACCAAGCACGAGCCAAATGCCAGCCACAGTCACCAACGCCAGCACTGTGCTGCCGAGCAACCATTGCTCAGCTGAGCGCCGGAGTTTCATTGTCTGGTTACGCATCATCGGCAACACCACGCATTCAGCGAGCTTAGGTCCGCGCTGCGTCGCTAGGTGATCGTTATCATCAGCGGACCCCGCCGCCTCCAAGACAACCTCGCCGTCCAAACAGACTAGCAGCTTTTCGACGTTTTGGGACATAATGCAGCATACCCTTACCCTTGCGCCGCCGTGCCGCGATCGTCCGGCCGGCGGCGCGACGAGATGGTTGTGCAGCGCCGTGGTGCCGACGAGGGTGACGCGAACCGACGCCCTCGCGCCGGTCTCGCGCACGCCGCACCCTTGAAGATTGCCTGGAACCACGATCCACGGATCGCGGCTGGCGGTGTTGTTGGCCCGCCCTTTCGACATTTAAGGAGCGAGCTCGCCTGGAGACCGATCTATCAGCATTCATTAACCGCCCGCTGATAATTTCAGCCTGCTGAAGATGCGTTCAACGCACCGCAGGGCATCGGAGAAGCCGTGCAGATCGTCCAGACGACGGATGAAGTAGAGGCCCGACGTGCACGGCGCGCGCAGTTCAGCGGTCAAATATCGACGCTTCAACTCGGCGGTCACACAGTCAGCGGATTGGTCCAATCCGTCATGCGAGACGCAGCGAGCAGTTCTCCTAGCTGGATCGTGAAAGTCATTCTGAAGGCCGAGCGACAATGCTCACCTGCCCTTCGTTATAATCCGCACACGCAGGCGTATACCGGTTAGATCCGGCAGCATCGTTTTGCGTTGTTTTGGAATGCCACGGACAAGGTCCGAAGAACGTGCCAGTACATGCCCAAGCCACCAACAAGGCGTCAAGCATGCAGAAGCTGACCATCGACGGCGAGAGTTCGATCCCGGTTTCAGCCATCCTGATGAAACCGGAGCAAGCTCGCGCGTGCTTCGTCTTCGCCCATGGCGCCGGCGCCGGAATGTCCCACATCTTCATGGAGCAAGTCGCGGCCGGTCTCTACGACCGTGGCATCGCGACTCTGCGCTACCAGTTTCCCTACATGGAGAAAGGCAGCAAGCGGCCGGACGCGCCGGCAGTCGCGCACGCCACGGTTCGCGCAGCCGCTGCGGAAGCGCGCGAGCGCTGCCCGGGGCTTCCACTCATAGCCGGCGGCAAATCCTTCGGAGGGCGCATGACCTCGCAGGCGCAGGCTACGGCACCGCTGAAAGGAGTCCATGGGCTCGCCTTCCTCGGATTTCCGTTGCACCCGGCAGGCAAACCTTCAACCATGAGGGCCGAGCATCTGGCGCAGATACTAGTCCCTACGATCTTCATCCAGGGGACGCGAGACAAACTCGCGGAGCTTTCGCTTCTCAAACCCGTCGTCGAAAGCCTCGGCCCGAAAGCCTCACTTCATCTCGTGCAAGATGCCGATCACGCGTTCCACGTTCCGGCACGCACCGGTCGAAACGACCACGATGTCATGGCCGAATTTCTCGACGCCTTTGTGACGTGGGTTTCCACCATCGCTCCTCGCAAACAGCCGTGAGGACGGACGGCGATCATTGCGGCAAGACTGCCGATCGTTCCTGATCGTGTGCCAGCACGAAAATTACTCTGCTGACGGTTCTTGTCGACCTCGGCGACGAGTTCCGACAGAACGAGACTGTCCGCTCGCGGACTCTGACGGATCGAGCCTCCTCGGGATATCCACGGCAGCACGCGGCATTCGAATTCAGTGGAAATTCACCGAGACGTTCGACGGCTGCGGACTGCTTGTATTTGATGAAACTGGGCGCACGCCGCCTGAGCCTGGCTTCGGAGTTTCGATCGCCGGCCTTGGCTCACTACGCTTGATCACTCCAGCCTCGACCAAACCCCGCAGCGCATTCTGCATAACCTCGACAGAATTCGCGAATGCTTCAATCGAAAAAATCAATCGTTGTCGAAAGACTTTCTTCGGAGCGTTGTTCGCATCGCGCTCGGTCGGCGAAAGGCTCACCAGATCGACGCGCACAATCGTGCCGCTGACCGTAATCTCGTCAACTCCATCCGTGTAAAGTTCCGCATGCATGGCCGCTCTCCTATGCTACCAACTGTGCCCTGAAGAGGACATCGACGCCGTAGCTATTCGAATTGTACGTGTTGGTGGGAAAAAGTCCGCCGCTGCCATACGCGTACACGCCATTGCCGCCGCTGGCTGCACTCGACGGGGCAGTCAGCGGACCGCTGGTATGGGCGGTAGCGAAGTAATTTGGGTCTGCCGAATAGTTGCCGTTGGTGTGGTAGGAGGCGACATAGGTCGTCCCCGCTGCGATCGTCACAGGGTTCGCGAAGGGGACTTGCTGCCATCCGCTTGCGGTTTCATTGGTGAAGGTA
>JAQGKA010000126.1 GCA_028290355.1 Tardiphaga sp.
CCATCAGCATCCGCAGGGCTTCGAGTACAGAACGTTGCCGCACCTGACTGCGGCCGATGGCGCCGAACCGGCATTCTCTGTTGACGATGCGGCCGTCGCGCGCGGCAACGGCGAAATGCACGAGGCCGACCGGCTTGCCCGGCGTCGCGCCGCCGGGGCCGGCGATGCCGGTGATCGAAACCGCGAGATCGACGTCGGCCCTTTCCAGGGCGCCGACCGCCATCTGAGTGGCGGTCTCCTTGCTGACCGCGCCAAAGCTGTCGAGCGTCGAGGCCTTGACGCCGAGCATCGCGCGCTTGGCGTCATTCGAGTAGGTGACAAACCCGCGGTCGATCACGTCGGACGAGCCGGGGATATCCGTCAGCGCCGCGGCGACGAGGCCGCCGGTGCAGGATTCGGCGGTAGCGATGGTGAGCTTGCGGCCCCGGCAAAAATCCAGCAGCGCGCGGGAGAGAGCGCGGGGGTCGCTGCCGCTCATCTTACTCGCTCCAGGGCAGGCGGATGGTGGCAGCCGCCGTCGCGGCGATGCCTTCCTCGCGGCCGGTGAAGCCGAGCCGTTCGCTGGTGGTGGCCTTCACGGCAACGCGCGACAGCGCCACGCCAGTGATCTCACTGATGCGCGCGCGCATCGTGTCGCGCAGCGGGCCGATCTTCGGGCGCTCGCAGATCAGCGTCACTTCGAGATTGGCGATGCGGCCACCGCGCGCGGTGACGCGGTCGACGGCGTATTTCAGGAATTTGTCGGAAGCCGCCCCCTTCCACTTGTCGTCGCTCGGCGGAAAGTGCGAACCGATATCGCCATCCGCCAGCGCGCCGAGGATCGCATCGACCAGCGCATGCAAACCGACGTCGCCGTCGGAATGCGCGAGGAAACCGCGCGTATGCGGCACGCGGACGCCGCAGATCATCAGATGATCGCCGTCGCCGAATGCATGGACGTCGTAACCGGTGCCCATGCGGATATCGCCGAGCGCGGCGGCGAGGCGGGCTTCCTCGCGAACGAAATCTTCCGGTGTGGTGAGCTTCATGTTTGCAGGATCGCCTTCAAAGGTCGCCACCGTCAATCCCGCCCATTCGGCGAGTGCGGCATCGTCGGTGAAATCGTTGCGGCCCTCGCGGGCGGCGCGGCGATGCGCTTCAAGTATCACATCGAAACGAAAGGCCTGTGGCGTCTGCGCGATGCGCAACCGTGCGCGGTCCGGCGTCGCCTCGACGTGGCCGGCATCGCCGACTTGCTTGATGGTGTCGGTGACGGGGACAGCAGGCACTGCCGCGCCGGTGAGACGCGCCGCGGCGATTGCGCGCGCGATCAAATCAGGAGTTACGAATGGTCTCGCGGCATCGTGGATGAGCACGATGTCCGGCGCATGATCCGCCAAGGCTTCCAGTCCCGCATGAACCGAGGCCTGGCGCGTGGCGCCGCCGCTGGCAGGACTATGATACCTGAGGTCGCTGACCGCCTCGTTGAACATCACGGTGTCATCGGGGTTGAGTACAGGTTGGACCGCGAATATCTGTGGATGTGCGCAAAATGGCTCCATGGCACGGGAGATCACCGTCCGGCCGGCGATGGTGCGGTATTGCTTCGGACCGCCGGTGCCGGCGCGCAGCCCGCGGCCGGCGGCGACGATAATGGCGGCAGTTCTTGGTGATTCAGTCATCATGTTCAGCTGATTAAGGGGTAAGCGTTCGGCGCACAGCCCTTAGCATGCTGGAACGTAAAAACAGTATGATTACATTCTCGTGGGCGAATAAGCGCGCATTGCTGCACTGCACTTGCAAAACGATCAGACATGTCTAAAGTGTAGGCATGAAGGTTGACTGCCCAACAAATGTGCGCATTATGCGCCCAATGTCCGCGATGCGGCGGACACCCGAACGACGAGTAGGTCTGTGACCACCCCGAATTCTGCAAACCTCAGGCCATTGCGCGTTGGCAACATCGAGATCGCCAACAGGGTCGTTCTGGCGCCGATGACGGGCATCACCGATGTGCCGTTCCGACGGCTGACGGCTGAACTCGGGGCCGGCCTTGTTGTCTCAGAAATGACCGCCAGCGCCGATCTCGTCATTGGCCGTCCGATGTCGGTGCTGCGCTGCGAGGCCACCGGCATCGGTCCGCATGTGGTTCAGCTGGCCGGCTGCGAGACCCGCTGGATGGCGGAAGGCGCACGCATTGCGGAAGCATCCGGTGCCGACATCATCGATATCAACATGGGCTGCCCGGCCCGGAAAGTCACCGGCGGCACGGGCCAGTCCGGCTCCGCGCTGATGCGCGACCTCGACCATGCGCTGAAGCTAATCGACGCGACCATTGCTGCCGTCAAAGTCCCAGTGACCTTGAAGATGCGGCTCGGCTGGGACGATCGGACGCTCAACGCGCCGGAGCTGGCGCGCCGGGCAGAAGCCGCCGGCGTCCAGCTGATCACCGTGCATGGCCGTACCCGCTGCCAGTTCTACAAGGGCGAGGCCGACTGGGGCGCTGTGCGCGCCGTCAGGGACGCCATCAGCATTCCTCTCCTGGTCAACGGCGATATCACCTCCTACGACAAGGCGGTCGCAGCACTCGACATGTCCGGCGCCGATGCCGTGATGGTGGGGCGGGGCGCCTATGGGCAGCCCTGGCTGCCCGGCCAGATCGCCCGTCGCCTCGAAACCGGCATTGCCGAAGCCGTGCCGACGCTGGCCGTGCAGCTGAATTATGTCCGCAGGCTCTATGAGGACATCATCAGCCATTACGGTCTGCGCATCGGCCTGCGCCATGCGCGCAAGCATCTTGGCTGGGCACTCGATGTCGCGGCGGCTACCAGCTGCGCGCCGACGGCCGTTCTGAAGACCTGGAAACAGAAGATCCTGACCGCTGAAGATCCTGTCGGCGTGCATCGTTCTCTTGATGATGCGTTTGACGACTTCACATGGAGTGCTGCCGCATGACCGCTGTTGCAGAACACCGCCGCCCGATTCCCACCGACAGCGAGGCGATCCTCAACGCCTTGCCGAATCCCGTGCTGCTGATTGCGCCCGACGGCAAGATCGTCGACGCCAACATGGCCGCGGAATCGTTCTTTGAAATTTCCACGCAGTTTCTCCGGCGACAGTCGCTGAAGGAGCTGGTGCCGTTCGGCAGCCCGTTGCTGGCACTGATCGATCAGGTCCGCCTCAACGGCTCGCCGGTCAATGAATACAAGGTCGATCTGGGCACGCCGCGGATCGGCGGGGATCGCCAGGTAGACCTCCACGTCGCGCCATTGACCGAGCGGCCCGGCCATATCGTGGTGATGCTGCAGGAGCGCACCATTGCCGACAAGATGGACCGGCAGCTGACCCATCGCAGCGCTGCGCGCTCGGTGATCGCGCTGGCGGCGATGCTGGCGCATGAGATCAAGAACCCGCTTTCCGGCATCCGCGGCGCCGCGCAGCTGCTGGAGCAGGCGGCATCTTCGGAAGACCGCATGCTGACGCGGCTGATCTGCGACGAGGCCGACCGCATCGTCACGCTGGTCGATCGCATGGAAGTGTTCGGCGACGATCGCCCGGTGGCGCGCGGCCCGGTCAACATCCATTCCGTGCTCGACCATGTGAAGCGGCTGGCGCAATCGGGCTTCGCCCGCAACATCCGTTTCATCGAGGATTACGACCCGTCGCTGCCGCCGGTGCTGGCCAACCAGGATCAGCTGATCCAGGTGTTCCTGAACCTGGTCAAGAACGCCGCCGAAGCCATCGCCGATCTCGGCTCCGACGGCGAAATCCAGCTCACCACCGCGTTCCGGCCCGGCGTGCGTCTGTCGGTTCCCGGCAAGAAATCCCGCGTCTCGCTGCCGCTGGAATTCTGCGTCAAGGACAACGGCCCCGGCGTGCCGGAAGATCTGCTGCCGAATTTGTTCGATCCGTTCGTCACCACCAAGCCCACCGGAAGCGGCCTGGGTCTTGCATTGGTTGCGAAGATTGTCGGCGATCACGGCGGGATTATCGAATGCGAATCCCAGCCGCGAAAGACGATTTTCCGCGTGCTGCTACCGATGTTCAACTCCGCCAAGAACTTTGATCCGAGTAACGGCGATGTCCCGGCGACATCGCCGCACACCTCACAAGATGTAAGATGAGGACTAACTAATGGCTGCAGGTAGTATTCTGGTCGCGGATGACGATACCGCCATTCGCACCGTCCTGAATCAGGCCCTCTCGCGCGCCGGTTACGAGGTCCGCCTGACTGGAAACGCCGCGACGCTGTGGCGCTGGGTCAGCCAGGGCGAGGGCGATCTCGTGATCACCGACGTGGTGATGCCGGACGAGAACGCATTCGACCTGCTGCCGCGCATCAAGAAGATGCGGCCGAACCTGCCGGTCATCGTGATGAGCGCGCAGAATACCTTCATGACCGCGATTCGTGCCTCGGAGCGCGGCGCTTACGAATACCTGCCGAAGCCTTTCGACCTGAAGGAGTTGATCGCCATCGTCGGCCGCGCGCTGGCCGAACCGAAGGAGCGGGTTGCCAGCCACGCCGATGACGGCGAGTTCGATTCAATTCCGCTGGTCGGCCGCTCGCCGGCGATGCAGGAAATCTACCGCGTGCTCGCGCGCCTGATGCAGACCGACCTCACCGTGATGATCTCCGGCGAGTCCGGCACCGGCAAGGACCTGGTGGCGCGCGCGCTGCATGACTACGGCAAACGCCGCAACGGCCCGTTCGTCGCCGTCAACATGGCCGCGATCCCGCGCGACCTGATCGAATCCGAACTGTTCGGCCACGAGCGCGGCGCCTTCACCGGCGCCAACTCCCGCGCCTCCGGCCGCTTCGAGCAGGCTGAGGGCGGTACGCTGTTTCTCGACGAAATCGGCGACATGCCAATGGAGGCGCAGACCCGCCTGCTGCGCGTGCTGCAGCAGGGCGAATACACCACCGTCGGTGGCCGCACCCCGATCAAGACCGACGTGCGCATCGTCGCCGCCAGCAACAAGGACCTCCGGATCCTGATCCAGCAGGGCCTGTTCCGCGAAGATTTGTTCTTCCGCCTCAACGTGGTGCCGCTGCGTCTTCCACCTTTGCGCGAACGCATCGAAGATCTGCCCGACCTGATCCGGCACTTCTTCGCGCTGGCGGAAAAGGACGGCTTGCCGCCGAAGAAGCTCGACGCGCTGGCGCTGGAGCGGATGAAGCAGCATCGCTGGCCCGGCAACGTCCGCGAACTGGAAAACCTCGCACGCCGTCTCGCCGCGCTGTATCCGCAGGACGTCATCACCGGCTCGGTGATCGACGGCGAACTGGCGCCGCCGGCGGTGGTCTCGGGCGGCAGCACCCAGAATGGCGTTGATAATCTCGGCGGCGCGGTCGAGGTCTACCTCTCCACGCACTTCTCCAGCTTCCCGAACGGCGTGCCGCCGCCGGGCCTCTATCACCGCATACTCCGGGAGATCGAGGTGCCGCTGCTCACCGCTGCACTCGCGGCGACCCGCGGCAACCAGATCCGGGCGGCGGATCTGCTCGGCCTCAACCGCAACACGCTGCGGAAGAAGATTCGCGACCTGGATATTCAGGTCTACCGAACCGGCGGCTGAGCGCCTTCGCCTCAATCGAGCAATTCCAGGCCGCAAGCGGTAGATTCCGCGTGAAAACGCTGCATTTGCGTTTTCCGCCACTGTTACGCGCCGCGAAATTGTCGTAATTGAGCAACATTGTTGTATGATTGCATCAGTGCGCCATCGGTGCGGTCCGATAGCGGCAAGCGTTCACGCTCACCAAATTTCCGGAATGACCAGCGCAGACACGTCGGCCCCAGTATTTGAACCGTCGTCGGCGGAGCCGCGCAGGTCGCCGCTGCGTCGGCTGTTCGCGCCGCTTGCGGTCGGCCTGGCGCTGATCTCGGCGTTTCTGACCTTCGTCGTCCTCACTGGTCTCACCCCGATCTCGCCGACCCACAACGTGGTCGTCACCTTCCTGCTGATCAATGCGGCGACCGTCTTCCTGCTGGTCCTCATCATCTCCCGGGAAGTCTGGAAGGTGGTTCAGGCCCGCCGCCGCGGTCGTGCCGCGGCGCGGTTGCACGTCCAGATCGTCAGCCTGTTCTCGGTAATCGCCGTACTGCCGGCGGTGCTGGTGTCCATCGTCGCCAACGTCACGCTGGATCGCGGTCTCGACCGGCTGTTCTCGGGGCCGACCCGCGAGGTGATCGGCAATTCGCTGATCGTCGCCAACGCCTATCTGCACGAACATGCGCAGCTGATCCGCGGCGACATCCTGGGCATGGCGAACGACATTTCCCATGCCCGGCCGCTGTTCGATCAGGACCGCGGCACGTTCCGCAGCCTGCTGACGGCGAGTGCCACGTCACGCAATCTGCCGGGCGCGATGATCATCGACAAGGACCGCAACGTCCTGGAATCCGCGCAGACCGGCATCCGCCAGGACTTTACGACGCCGGCGGCGGACTTCCTCAAGAACGTCGATGAGACCGAGCCGCAGATCGCGGTGTTCATCGAGGCCAATTACGTGGCCGCGGTGATCCGGCTGCGTGCTTTTGAAGACACCTTCCTTTATGTAG
>JAQGKA010000157.1 GCA_028290355.1 Tardiphaga sp.
GCTACACCAATGTCGCCGGCCGCGTCGCCGCCTCGGCCTCGAGCCTGTATGCGCGCAACCTGTTCTCCTTCATCGAGACGCTGGTCGACAAGACCACCAAGGCGCTCGCGGTGAACTGGGACGACGAACTGGTCAAGGCCACCGCCCTGACCAGGGACGGCGCCGTCATCCATCCGAATTTCCAGCCAAAGACCGCTTAAGGAGCGCCGCCATGGATCATATCGCACAGGCCGTCGATCCGTTCGTGTTCCGGCTCTCGATTTTCGTACTCGCCGTGTTCGTCGGCTATTTCGTGGTGTGGTCGGTGACCCCCGCGCTGCATACGCCGCTGATGTCGGTGACCAACGCGATCTCTTCGGTGATCGTGGTCGGCGCGCTGCTCGCAGTCGGCGTCGCGATGGTCGGCAGCGGCGGCGTCTGGGCGCGCGGCTTCGGCTTCATCGCACTGATTTTCGCATCCGTGAATATTTTTGGCGGCTTCCTGGTCACGCAGCGCATGCTGGCGATGTACCAGAAGAAAAAGAAGTAAGGGCAGCCCGATGAACGCCAATCTCGCTGCAGTCCTTTATCTGGTCGCAGGCGTCCTATTCATCCTGTCGCTGCGCGGGCTCTCCAGCCCCGCCAGCAGCCGCCAGGGCAATTTCCTCGGCATGGCCGGCATGGCCATCGCCGTGGCCACCACGCTCGCCGCGCATCCGCCGGCGGATGGCATCGGCTGGGTGCTGGTGATATCAGGCGTCGCCATCGGCGGCAGCATCGGCGCGGTGATCGCCCGCCGCGTGCCGATGACCTCGATGCCCGAACTGGTCGCCGCCTTCCACTCGCTGGTCGGCATGGCCGCGGTGCTGGTCGCCGCTGGCGCGTTCTACGCACCCGAAGCCTTCGACATCGGCACCCCCGGCAATATCCATGGCGCCAGCCTGGTTGAAATGTCGCTCGGTGTCGCCATCGGCGCGCTGACCTTCACCGGCTCGGTGATCGCGTTCCTGAAGCTGTCCGGCCGCATGAGCGGCGCCCCGATCATCCTGCCGGCGCGCCACCTCATCAACATTGCGCTGGCAATTGCTTTGGTCGTGTTCATCGTCGGTCTGGTGATGTCGGGCAGTGCGCTCGACTTCTGGCTCATCACCATCATAGCGCTGGCGCTCGGTGCCCTGCTGATCATCCCGATCGGCGGCGCCGACATGCCGGTCGTGATCTCGATGCTGAACTCCTATTCCGGCTGGGCCGCGGCCGGCATCGGCTTCACGCTGGGCAATTCGGCGCTGATCATCACCGGCGCGCTGGTTGGCTCCTCCGGTGCGATCCTGTCCTACATCATGTGCCACGCGATGAACCGCTCCTTCATCTCGGTGATCCTCGGCGGCTTCGGCGGCGAGACCGCGACCGCCGGTGCAGGCGTCGGTGGCGAAGTGCGTCCGGTCAAGCTCGGCTCGGCGGACGATGCGGCCTTCATCATGAAGAACGCGCAGAAGGTCATCATCGTGCCCGGCTACGGCATGGCGGTGGCGCAGGCGCAACACGCGCTGCGCGAGATGGCCGACCAGCTCAAGAAGGAAGGCGTCGAGGTCAAATACGCGATCCATCCGGTGGCGGGCCGCATGCCCGGCCACATGAACGTGCTGCTCGCCGAAGCCAACGTGCCCTATGACGAGGTGTTCGAGCTCGAGGACATCAACTCGGAATTCGCCCAGGCCGACGTCGCCTTCGTGATCGGTGCCAACGACGTCACCAACCCGGCCGCCGAGGACGACAAGACCTCGCCGATCTACGGCATGCCGGTGCTGCAGGTCTGGAAGGCCGGCACCGTGATGTTCATCAAGCGCTCGCTGGCGTCGGGCTATGCCGGCATCGACAATCCCTTGTTCTATCGCGACAACACGATGATGCTGCTCGGCGACGCCAAGAAGATGACCGAGAACATCGTCAAGGGCATGTAAGCCGCGAACTGACGGACTTCACGAAAACGCCCGGCTGCGAAGCCGGGCATTTTTGTTTATTGGTTCCTCATCTTGCGTGCCTGACCGAAAATGCGGTCAATAAAATCGGGGATCTTTGCCGATGTTCGTCATGCCCGGCGCTATGCCGGGCATCCACGTTCGCGCGGAACATCGTGGATGGCCGGGACAAGCCCGGCCATGACGAAAGATCACGATGCCATCCGATGCAGCACGCAGAGCTTGTTGCCGTCGGGATCGCGCAGATAGGCCAGATAGAACTTTGCGTTGCCGTCGCGCACGCCCGGCGGCTCCTCGCAGGTGGTGGCGCCATGGGCGAGGCCGGTGGCGTGCCAGGCGTCGGCCTCTTCCACCGATTTCGCCGTGAAGCCGATGGTGCCGCCATTGGCCGGCGTGGCGCGCTCCCCGTTGATCGGCTTCGAGACCGAGAAGGTTCCGGTCTTGGTGCGCCAGAAAACCCGGTGGCGATCGACCGCGCCGGGCGCCACGCCAAGCGTGCCGAGCAGCTTGTCGTAAAACGACTTCGCCGCGTCGAGGTCGTTGGTGCCGATCATGACATGTGAAAACATCTCGCTTCCTCTCCTATTTTCTTGCAAGCTAACCGTTGAGGCGATGTGTAACTATACGCATCGGTCGCGGCTTGGCGAGCCGATACGATTGGCCGCGCGCAATTGAGCGTGCACGTATGCAATGATGGTGAGCCGCTCCGCACCGCAACCCCTCTCACCCCGGACCCTCGTTCGATGTCTGCGCAGTACGTGCCCAAATCATCCTGGATATTCCCGGCGCTTGCAGTTGTCTTCGTGGCGACCGGCAAAGTCGCCGGCCTGGCGTTCACGCCGACCGTGGCGGGCGGAATCTATGCCGCCGTCCTGCTGGTGATCCTGTTCGGCACAGTGTTCGCGGCGGTCCATCATGCCGAGGTGATCGCGCACAAGATCGGCGAGCCCTACGGCACGCTGCTGCTGACGCTGTCGGTCATCATCATCGAGGTCGCCGTCATCGCCACCATCATGCTGGGCGACAAGGCGGTGCCGACGCTGGCGCGCGATACGGTGTTCGCCGTGGTGATGATCGTCTGCAACGGCCTGGTCGGGCTGTGCATCCTGGCCGGCGGCCTGCGCTACATCGAGCAGGAATTCCAGGTCAGCGGCACCAAGGTCTATCTCAGCGTGCTGATCGTGCTGTCCACCATCACGCTGATCTTGCCGAATTATACGCTGACGACGCCGGGGCCGCTGTATTCCGCCATGCAACTCGGCTTTGTCAGCATCGTCACGCTGATCCTGTACGGCCTGTTCCTGTACACGCAGACGGTGCTGCATCGGGATTACTTCATCACCAGCGACGACGATGGCAGCGCAGGCCACGGTCCGGCGCGCCTCTCGGTGAACGCCATCCTGCTGGTGCTGTCGCTGGTCGCGGTGGTGCTGCTGGCGAAATCGTTCTCGGTGGTCGTCGATGCCGGTGCGGCGGCGATCGGCGCGCCTCCGGCGTTCTCCGGCATTGTGGTCGCGCTGCTGGTGCTGCTGCCGGAAAGCGTCGCGGCGATTTCGGCGGCCCGCCACAATGAATTGCAGAAGAGCATCAACCTGTCGCTCGGCTCGGCGCTGGCCACCATCAGCCTGACCATCCCGGCGGTAGCGCTGGCCGCTTACCTGCTCGACAAGCCGCTGGTGCTGGGTCTGGCGCCGCGCGAGATGGTGCTGCTGGTGATGACGTTCATCCTCAGCATGCTCACCTTCGGCACCGGCCGCACCAACATCCTGTTCGGGCTGGTCCACGTGCTGGTGTTTGCGGTATTCATATTCATGGTGTTCGTGCCGTGATCCCGATGGAGAATTAGAAGATGCTCAGTGCCCAGTCCGACGTTCAGCAGGACACCCCTGAAGTCCGCGTCACCGAATGGCGCCTCGCGCCCGGCGCTGCGACCGGCCACCACACCCACGGCATGGACTATGTGATCGTGCCGATCACCACGAGCGTCATGACCATCGTGGCTCCGGACGGCACCCGCTCGCAGGCGCCGATCACCACCGGCAAATCCTACTTCCGCAAGGCCGGCGTCGAGCATGACGTGCTCAACGAAACCGACAAGGAAATCGTCTTCCTCGAAGTCGAAGTGAAGAAGCCGTAAGTCATGCGCAATGGGGGCTGCCGCGTGCAGCTGCCATGAAACAATTCATCGCGGCAGACTGGCGATTGCCACCGATCTGTCGCGATTGATCCCTCAATCAGCCTCAAAGTTCCCGCATCAAGCGACGGGGAGAGGCCTGATGCTCAAATTCGTCTCGAAATTCGTTCTCGATATCCTGCCGTCCGTGGTCGCGACCATCGTCGGTGCATATATTGTTAATCATTACATCATCCCGAAGGCCGGCTCCGACAAGCCGGCTGCGGCCGTGGCGTCGACGCCCGATCCGAAGGCCGACAGCAAGGCTGCCAGCGCCAAGCCGGCCGAGACTTCTTCCGACGTTGCCAATGTGCCAGATCCGGCTCCGACCAAAGCCAAGGGTGAGAAGCCGGCGGTCGACAAGGCGAGCGTCGAGAAATCCGAAAAATCAGAGACTGCGAGCGCACCGGCAGAGACGCGCCGGCACCAGCCGGCGATTCGTGAGAAGGCCGTTGCCAAGGCAGCGCCATCTCCTGCGCCTGTGGTGACGCCACCGGTGGCGACGGTCAGCGTCGCCCCCGCCGAGAGCGCATCGACACCGGAAGAGCGCCGCGACGCCAATGACCTCGCCCGCGCGGCCATCGAACGCCTGCGTGTCAGCGAGCCACAGCGCCCCCAGGAAGCTGCCCGGGCGCCTGAAGCACCGCGCGTGCAGGATGCTGCGCGAGCCGTGTCGCCGCCGTCGGTGCAGCAGCTGCCGCCGCCGATCATGGTATCGACGCCCGGCATCGAGACCTACGGTTCAGCGCCGTCGCGCCCCCCTTACGCACCGATGGAGCAAACCGCCGATCCGCGCCGCCCGCGCCCGCCCGGCGAAATTCCGTCGCCGCCGCCGCTGGATCTGCAGGCTGACGCCACCGGATCGACGCGGTCAGATCGCCCCAGCGTCGCCGAAGACGTGCTGTCTGCGGCAAAATCGGTGTTCCACTCGGTCATTCCCCGGCAATTCGAGCGATGACACCTTCGCGCTAGCCGGGCTTGCCGCCGGTGCGGGCGAGGCCGTTGCGAGCTGATTCGTCCTTCGGCCGCAGCAGAATGGCACGGCTGTAGGAATCGGCAGCCTTGTCCTTGTCACCGAGCTTCTCGTAGGCGGCGCCTCGGGTGACCCAGAGCAATCCGTTCTGCGGCCACGCCTGGACGGCCTCATCGAGGTCGGCTGCAGCTTCCGCGGCCTTGCCCATGGCGAGATAGCTGGTTGCGCGGCCGAGCAGCGGGTCGGCTTGCAGCGGCGTCAGGCCGTTGGCCGAGGTGAAATCCGCAATCGCGAGTTCGTATTGCTTTTCGGATTGGTAGAGCAGCCCGCGGTAGTAAAACGCCTTTGCATTGTGCGGGTCGAGATCGAGCGCCGTGTTGAACTCGGTGAGCGCCTCATCGGCCTTTCCCGCTTGCGCCAGGGTCTGCGCGCGTGTGGCGTGGACCTGCGCGTCCTTTGGGCTTGTGCTGCTGGCGTCGGCGGGCGCCGCGCTGGCGGGCGGCGTGGGCGACGCCTGCGGCGGTAGCTCCTTGCTGGAGCCTGGCGTCAGCGACGACAGGTCGAAGGAGCATCCTGCGCTGCAAAGACCCGTGGCAAGCAACGTGATCAGGGCAACTGAGCGGGCGCCGATGCGGTGGAGGTGTTCGCGAACGGGAAATGCCATGAATGCCATAATCTCACGCGGCGACCGGGTATTGGTAGCCCGGCACGCCGCGAAATGCATCCGGTCAAAAAAATAACGCGGGCCCAAGGCCCGCGTTATTCAATTCAGAACGGTGCAGATGGTTCAGCGCGGACCGCGCGGACCAGCGCTCGCACCGGCAGCACCCGGACGGCCGCCGCGCTCGCCGCCGGGACCGGCACCAAACACCGGCTTCGGCTTCATCGGCAGCAGGCCTTCGCGCTGCAGCTTCTTGCGGGCGAGCTTGCGTGCACGGCGCACGGCTTCAGCCTTTTCGCGAGCCTTCTTCTCAGAGGGCTTTTCGTAGTGACCGCGGAGCTTCATCTCGCGGAAAATACCCTCACGCTGCATCTTCTTCTTCAGCGCCTTGAGAGCCTGATCGACGTTATTATCGCGAACGAGAACCTGCACGCGGCATCCTCTTCAATTGATCGGATTGGAATTCGGGTAAAGCGAAGG
>JAQGKA010000184.1 GCA_028290355.1 Tardiphaga sp.
TCCCCCCAACGGGAGGCTAGCTATCTGGAAGGATAGATTATGACTGCAGCGAAGCCTTCTTCGCGGCCCAACGTGCCGCATTTCTCCTCCGGCCCCTGTGCCAAGCGCCCGGGCTGGGCCCCCCAAAATCTCAAAGACGCCGCTCTGGGCCGTTCGCATCGTGCGAAGGTCGGCAAGGCCAAGCTCAAGTTCGCGATCGAACTGACGCGCGAAGTGCTTGAAGTACCGGCCGGCTACAAGATCGGCATCGTCCCGGCGTCCGATACCGGCGCCGTCGAAATGGCGCTGTGGTCGCTGCTCGGGCCGCGTCCCGTCACCACCATCGCCTGGGAATCCTTCGGCGAGGGCTGGGTCAGCGACATCGTCAAGGAACTGAAGCTCGAGGATGTCACCAAGCTGCATGCCGGCTATGGCGAAATCCCCGATCTATCGAAAGCCGATCCGGCTTCCGACATCGTCTTCACCTGGAACGGCACCACCTCCGGCGTGCGTGTGCCCAATGCCGACTGGATCAAGGCTGATCGTGAAGGCCTGACGATCTGCGACGCCACGTCTGCGGCGTTCGCGCAGAAGCTCGACTGGGCCAAGCTCGATGTGGTCACCTTCTCCTGGCAGAAGGCGCTGGGCGGCGAGGCCGGTCACGGCATGCTGGTGCTGTCGCCGCGCGCGGTCGCGCGTCTGGAGAGCTTCACGCCCGCTTGGCCGCTGCCAAAAATCTTCCGCATGACCAAGGGTGGCAAGCTCAACGAGGGCATCTTCGAAGGCGAGACCATCAACACGCCGTCGATGCTGTGCGTCGAGGATTATCTCGATGCGCTTAATTGGGCGAAATCGGTCGGCGGCCTCAGCGCGCTGATCGCGCGTGCCGATGCCAACACCAAGGTGCTGGCGGAGTGGAAGGCGAAGACGCCGTGGGTGGATTTCCTCGCCCAGGACCCGTCGATCCGCTCCAACACTTCGGTGTGCATGAAGGTGATCGATCCCGCCATCACCGCGCTCTCCGCTGACGCACAGGCTGACTTCTCCAAGAAGCTGGTCGCTGCGGTGGAGAAGGAAGGCGCCGGCTACGACTTCGCACACTACCGCGATGCGCCCGCAGGCCTTCGCATCTGGTGCGGCGCGACTGTCGAAGCCAAGGACGTCGAGATCCTGACGCAGTGGATCGACTGGGCTTTTGCATCGACCAAGGCCACGCTCGCCAAGGCGGCGTAACGCGTCTTCTTACTTCCCTCTCCCCTTGTGGGAGAGGGTGGATCAATCACGCGAAGCGGGATTGAGACGGGTGAGGGGACAGTCTCTCGTTCCGCGGCCCCCCCCTCATCCGGCACGGACTTCGTCCGCGCCACCTTCTCCCACAAGGGGAGAAGGGAAGAGCGCGCGCATTCAGCCATTGTCAGGATCACATCCCATGTCCGCACCCAAAGTCCTCATCTCCGACGCTTTGTCCCCCGCCGCTGTGCAGATCTTCAAGGATCGCGGCATCGACGTCGATTTCCAGCCCAACCTTGGCAAGGACAAGGACAAGCTCGCCGAGATCATCGGCAATTACGACGGCCTCGCGATCCGCTCGGCCACCAAGGCGACTGCGAAGATTCTCGAGAAGGCGACGCGGCTGAAGGTGATCGGCCGCGCCGGCATCGGCGTCGACAACGTCGAAATTCCCGCGGCCACGGCGAAGGGCATCATCGTGATGAACACGCCGTTCGGCAATTCGATCACGACGGCCGAACACGCGATCACGCTGATGCTGGCGCTGGCGCGCGAAATTCCGCAGGCCGATGCCTCGACCCAGGCAGGCAAGTGGGAGAAGAACCGCTTCATGGGCGTCGAGATCACTGCGAAAACGCTCGGCGTGGTCGGCTGCGGCAATATCGGCTCGATCGTCGCCGACCGCGCGCTCGGCCTGCGCATGAAGGTGATCGCGTTCGATCCGTTCCTGTCGCCGGAACGCGCCAAGGACATCGGCGTCGAGAAGGTCGAACTTGAAGATCTGTTCAAGCGCGCCGACTTCATCACCCTGCACACCCCGCTCACTGACAAGACCAAGAATATCATCGACGCTGCTGCCATTGCGAAGATGAAAGTCGGCGTGCGCATCGTCAATTGCGCGCGCGGTGGCCTGGTCGACGAGCAGGCGCTGGTCGATGCGCTGAACTCCAAGCATGTCGCCGGTGCGGCGTTCGATGTGTTCGTCGAGGAGCCCGCCACCAAGAATGTGCTGTTCGGCCATCCCAACGTGATCTGCACGCCGCATCTCGGCGCCTCCACCACCGAAGCGCAGGAGAACGTCGCGCTGCAGGTCGCCGAGCAGATGTCGGACTATCTGTTGACCGGCGCGATCTCCAACGCCGTCAACTTCCCCTCGATCACCGCGGAAGAAGCGCCGAAGCTGAAGCCGTTCATCGAGCTCGCGGAAAAACTCGGCTCGTTCGCCGGGCAGCTCACCGAGACCGGCATCGCCAAGGTCACGATTACTTACGAAGGTCACGTTGCCGAAATGAAGATCAAGGCGCTGACCTCGGCGGCGCTGACCGGATTGTTGCGGCCGATGCTCGGCGAAGTCAATTTCGTCTCCGCACCGGTCGTCGCCAAGGAGCGCGGCATGGTGGTGGACGAAGTCGTGCGCGCGGCGCAGAGCGACTACGAAAGCCTGATCACCGTGACTGTGACCACCGAGAGGCAGGAGCGCTCGGTGTCAGGTACGGTCTATCATGACGGCAAGCCGCGTCTCGTCGACATCAAGGGCATCCGCGTCGATGCCGAATTCGGCAAGTCGATGATCTACGTCACCAACGAGGACAAGCCTGGTTTCATCGGCAAGTTTGCGGGCTTGCTCGGCGATGCCAAGATCAACATCGCCACCTTCCATCTCGGCCGCAACCAGCAGGGCGGCGACGCCATTGCGTTGGTCGAGGTCGATGGCGCGGTGCCGGCGGAGGTACTCGCCAAGGTGCAGGCTCTGCCGCAAGTCAAGCAGGCCAAGGCGCTGACGTTCTAAAGTTCGCAACTTCAAAGTGTAGTACTGAAAATCCCTTCCCTCACCGGGAGGGATTTTTTTGTTGCGGTCCGATTCTGACGAAAGAACTAGCCCCGCAGGCCCTTGGAGACTCTGCGGACGTGGTTTGTAAAGAACTAAAAAAGGTCTGTTCGGTAGTCTTCTGGTGGATTCGTTCTCGCGCCCGCCGCCCTTTTTTGGAGAAATCATTGTGAAGATAAGTAATCTGACCATCGCCCCCAAGCTCGGTATCTTGGTTGGTATCATGTTGCTGGGACTCTGCGCCGCCGGCGTCCTCGCGGGTTATTTCGTTCAGCGGGAAATGATGACCTCGCGAATCGAAGAGCTTCGCCACTTCGTCGATGCGGCGCGCAGCATGGCGATAGGACTGCAGAAGCAGGTCGATGCCGGTCAGATGACCAAGGAAGCCGCGATGGCCGAGTTCGGTCGTCGTGCAAATACGATGACCTTCGATAACGGCGCCGGCTACCTGTTCGGTTCGACAATGGACGGTGTCACGGTGCTGACACCCGATGCAAAGCAGATCGGTCAGAACCGCCTCGACGTGGTGACCAATGGCAAGGCGATCGGTCGCGAGTGGCGCGACAGTGTCGCGGCCAAGGGCGAGCACACGATGTTCTATGATTACGTGAAGCCCGGCCAGCAGGAGCCGCTCCGCAAGGTCGCCTACGCGGCGGTGATCCCCGGCTGGAACATGTATGTAGGCGCCGGCGCCTATCTGGAAGACCTCGACGCCCGACTGAAGCCGATCAGCTGGGCGCTCGGTTTGGCCATCCTTGCCATCGGCGTGGTTGCCGGCGGCATCGCCTGGGTGATCGGTAGCGGCATCAGCCGTCCGCTTCGTCAACTCGGCGCCCGGATGCGGACGCTGGCCGATGGCACGCTGGAAGACGACATTCCCGGGATCGGGCGTGGCGACGAGATCGGCGCGATGGCGACGACGGTTCAGGTCTTCAAGGACAATGCGATCCGCATTCGCGGCCTCGACAAGATCGAAGCCGAGACGCAGGCGCGCGCCACAACCGAGCGCCGCGCAGCAATGGAAAGCATTGCGGTCGATTTTGAACGCAGCGTCAACGGCATCGTTCGATCGGTATCGACGGCGGCGGCGGGAATGCAGACCACCGCGCAATCCATGACGGCGACCGC
>JAQGKA010000237.1 GCA_028290355.1 Tardiphaga sp.
TGCGGCTGCCGCGCCAGCATGTCGCCGAGCCGCGGCGCCGCGCCGAGCACGAGCGCCACCAGCGCCACCAGTTCGCGGTTCTGGCTCAGCAGCGAGATCAGCCGCCCGCCGCGCTGCAGCGCCTGCAGCAACCGGTCGAACGCGATCACCGCGTTATCAGGCTCTTCGGCCTGCGCCAGCCCCGCGATCAGCGCCGGCACGAATTCGACAAAAGCCTGCCGCGTGGCCTCGACCTTGAGCACGCGATACTCACCGGCCATCCAGTGCTGCACCGTCTCCGCCACCATGATCGGCTTCTTGAAGCCGAGTTTTGCGAAGTGTTCGAGCAGCCGGGGATCGTGGGCGCCTGCGTTATAGTCGAGCGCCGGCAGTTGCGCGTTGCCGGCAGGATCGCCTTCGAACAGCCGGCCATAATGCCCCTGCACGCAATTGAGATGTATCAGCAGATCGTGCGCGAAGGATGCCCGGCTGTCATAGCCGAGGAAGCGAGCGAAGCGCTCCACCGCCTCGACCGTGTCAGGCAGCGTATGGGTCTGTTCGTCGGCGACCATCTGCAACCGGTGCTCGACCTCGCGCAGGAATTCGTAGGCCTTGGTGAGTTCGTCACGGGCCTCGAAGGTGATCCAGTTGCTGGCAGCCAGAATGGTCAGCGCTTCCAACGTCGGCCGCACCCGCAATTCCGGATGCCGTCCGCCGGCGATCAACTGCTGGGTCTGGGCGAAGAACTCGATCTCGCGGATGCCGCCGCGCCCGACCTTGACGTTGTGGCCCTCGACCGAAATCTCGCTCTGGCCGCGAAACGTCTGCATATGCCGCTTCATGTCATGCACATCGGCCAGTGCGGCGAAATCGAGATGCTTGCGCCAGACGAACGGTGCGATCTCCGCCAGCAAGGTCTCACCCGCCCTGGCATCGCCGGCGCAGGGCCGTGCCTTGATCATCGCAGCGCGTTCCCAGGTGCGGCCTTCGCGCTCGTAGTAGTGCAGCGCCGAAGCAGTCGAGATCGCCACCGGGGTCGATGCCGGATCCGGCCGCAGCCGCAGGTCGACGCGAAACACGTAGCCGTCGCCGGTGCGCAGCTGCAGCAGCCGCGACAGGCCCTGCGCCACCCGCACGAAAAACGGCTGCGGTTCGATGTCGTCGGCCAGCGCGTGCGTGTCGAGGTCGAAGAACACGATCAGATCGATATCGCTGGAATAGTTCAGCTCGCCCGCCCCCATCTTGCCCATGGCGAGCACGATCAGGCCACTGCCCTCCTCGGGGCGTTCGATATCGGGCGGCAACAGCCGGCCGCGCGCAGCCTCCTGCCGCAGCAGATAGCGCAGCGCTGATTGCACCGACACGACCGCAAGATCGGTCAGCGCCCGCGTCACCCGCATCACCGGCCAGACGCCGCCGATGTCGCACAGCGCGATCAGCAGCGCCGCTTCGGCCTTCATCCGCCGCAGCAGATACATCACGTCGGCTTCGCCGCCGGCGGCGGCCACGGTCATGGAGGTCTGGTCGATCAGCGCGGCGAGATGCGCTTCCGGATCGCAGCGAAACAGGCGCAGCGCGCGCGCAGGATCGGCGCGGACCAGATCGAACAGATACGGGGAAGCTTCAGCAATACCGAGCAGGATCGCCCTGGCGTGGGGGAATTGATCGGCGACAGCGTGAAACGCGCTCGCTTGTCCCGGCTCAAGCTCGGTGAGCCAGCTGGCGAAACGTTGCTCGGCTTCGGCGGGCGCGAACGAGTGCGGTCCGCTGACGAATTGCGCGGCCAGAGGGAACTGGTCCAATTCGCCTGTCGCGGATGAGGTCATACCTACTTCTGTGGCACATTCGACGTTTGGCCCGCAAGACCTTCACCGGCTACCGCCGGCAGCGCCAGTGTCGCACGCAGGCCCGGCTGGCTGTCGCTGAGTTTCAGCTCGCCGCCATGTAGGGTCGCCACAGCCGATGCGAGGCTGAGACCGAGGCCGGAGCCCGGCTGGGTGCGGCTGGCCTCCAGCCGGACAAAGCGTTCCACCGCATGCTTGCGGTCGGCCTCGGGAATGCCGGGGCCGTGGTCGGTGACGCTCAGCAATACCTGATCGCCATCGCGCCGCGCCTCGATCACGATCTCCTTGCGCGCCGTATCGTCCACCGCATCCGCGCCGAGCGGCTGCGCCGCGGCCGCGGGCTTGCCGTATTTGATCGCGTTCTCCACCAGATTGGCGAGCGCCTGGCTGATCAACTCGCGGTTGCCATGCAACCGTGCGGGCGATGCGCTGACATGCAGTGTCAGGTCGTTGTCTTCGGCGAGCGGCTCATAGAGTTCGTGGATGCCATGGGCGACTTCGGCCGCGTCGAAATCATCCATGTTGCCGCGCGCCTGGCCGGATTCCGCGCGCGCGATCATCAGCAGCGCGTTGAAGGTGCGGATCAGCCCGTCGGACTCCTCGATGGTGCGCTCCAGCGCCGCGCGATATTCGGCCTCGTTGCTGGACCGCGCCAGCGCCTCCTCGGCGCGGTTGCGCAACCGCGTCAGCGGCGTCTTCAGGTCGTGGGCGATGTTGTCGGAGACTTCCTTCAGCCCGGTCATCAGCGCCTCGATGCGCTCCAGCATGGCGTTGAGATTTTCCGCGAGCCGATCGAGTTCGTCGCCGCTGCGGCCCACCGGCAGCCGGCCCGACAGATCGCCGGCCATGATGGTCTGGGTGGTGCCGGTCATGGCGTCGATCCGGCGCAGCACGCGGCGCGCGACGAAGATGCCGCCGCCGAGCCCCAACACGACGACGATCAGCACCGACCATTGCGCGGCATCTGCGACGATGTCGAACAGTCGGCGGCGCTCCTCGAGATCGTGGCCGATCAGCAGGCGAAAGCCGCTGCTCAGTTGCGACACCCGCACCAACGCGCGATGCCCCGTCGACTCCTGATCATCGAGGCGGCGATACGCGGTTTCCGACCAGCCATTGGTCGCCATCACGCCGGGTTCGAGCGAGGCGACGTTGCCGGCGATCGCCTGCCCCGCGGGCGTGGCGATGAGATAGAGGTTGGCGCCCGGGCGCAGCGCGCGGTTTTCAATCGCAAACACGATGCCGCGCAAGCCCCGCCGTCCGAACAGATCGGTGAGTTCGCTCATCTCGCCGTCGACCGTGGTGGTGATCTGATCGTTGATCAGCCGGCGCGTATTCCAGGCGAAATAGCCCAGCAGCGACGCCGCGAACAGCGCGAACAGAAACAGATAGGCCAGCGTCAGCCGGAACGCCGTAGTGCGGACAAGTTTACCGAATGCCGTCACGGATCATGTACCCAGCCCCGCGAATGGTATGCAGCAGCGGCCGCTCGAAGCCCTTGTCGATCTTCGAGCGCAGCCGGGAGATGTGCACGTCGATGACGTTGGTCTGCGGATCGAAGTGATAGTCCCAGACGTTTTCCAGCAGCATGGTGCGCGTCACCACCTGGCCGGCATGCTTCATCAGATATTCGAGCAGGCGGAATTCGCGCGGCTGCAGCGTCAGTTCCTCGGTGCCGCGGGCGACGCGGTGCGACAACCGGTCGAGTTCGAGGTCGCCGACGCGGTAGCTGGTTTCCTCGGCGGGACCGCCCTGGCGGCGCGACAGCACTTCGACGCGCGCCAGCAGTTCGGCGAAGGCATAGGGCTTTGGCAGATAATCGTCGCCGCCGGCGCGCAGGCCCTTGATGCGGTCATCGACCTGGCCGAGCGCGGACAAGATCAAAGCCGGCGTGCGGTTGCCCTTCTCGCGCAACCCGCCGATGACGGACAGGCCATCGCGCTTCGGCAGCATGCGATCGACCACCAGCACGTCGTAGTCGCCGCTGTCGGCGAGCGAAAATCCCTCATCGCCGTCGCTGGCGTGATCGGCGATGTGGCCGACCTCGCGAAACGCCTTGACGAGATAGTCAGCCGATTCGCGGTCGTCTTCGATGATGAGCAGGCGCATCTGGTGATCGGATTCGGTCTGGATATTGTGGGTCTCAGTCACCATGGCGCGCACTGGGCTTTCATGCAAGGCGTCGGAAATGCCCCTCGCTTCCGGATAGAAATAGGCGGTGAAGCTGGGGGAAACTTCACCGCCCATTATGCCTTCCGGCGGAAGGGGGCTTACTCCTCCGGAAGGTAACCTGAACCTGGAGGGAGCGAGCTTGTGGCTCGCTCCCTGGGAAAGTGCCGTCGGCGGGGGCGACGATGCCGGCGACTCTCTCCGTCCGTGCAGCGGATCGTCAGCCCTTCGCCAACGGCACCGCGACGAAGCGCGATGAACCGCCCGAGCGAACCCTGATCAGCACGCTGTTCTTGTTGTCGCTGCGCGCGGAGGCGATCGCCTCGCGCACATCGCCTGGATTACTCACATTCTTGCCGGCAACTTCGAGAATGACGTCGCCTTCCTTGAAGCCGCGCTCGGCCGCGGGGCTCTTCGGATCGACGTCCGTCACCACGACGCCGTCCTTGCCGGCGCCGGCCACGCTGCCCGACGGGGCAAGCGTCAGACCGAGCCGGGGAACATCGGTCCCGCGCGAGGAATTGCCACGGTCGCCGTTGTTGTTGTCGAGATCAGCCTTCGCCTCCACCGTATTCGGCAGCTGGCCCAAGGTCAGATTGAGCACCTTGTCCTGCCCCTTGTGGGTGACGTTGATCTTGACCGAGTTGCCCGGTGCGAAGCCGCCGATGGTGCGGGCGAGTTCGCGGGCATCCTTCACCGGCGTGCCGTTCACCGCGGTGATGACGTCACCGGATTCGATGCCGGCCTTGGCAGCCGGACCGTCGGGCTGGGGCTCCGCCACCAGCGCGCCTTCGGCCTTCTTCATGCCGAGGCTGTCGGCGATGTCCTGCGTCACCGGCTGAATCTGCACGCCGATCCAGCCGCGGCTGACCGTGCCCTTGTCCCTGAGCTGCGAGATCACCGTCTTGACGGTGGAAGCCGGGATCGAGAACGCGATGCCGACGCTGCCGCCGGACGGCGAGTAGATCGCGGTGTTGACGCCCATCACTTCGCC
>JAQGKA010000240.1 GCA_028290355.1 Tardiphaga sp.
GCGCCTTGAGCCGGTCGTCGACATTCCTGTCGGCCGCCGCACTTGTCGGCGCCTGCATCTGATAGGCCAGCGTGCCGCCGGCGGTGGCGATGCCGAACATCACGCTGGCATATTTCATCATGCCGGGTTGGGAAGTGTAGTTGCCGGCCTTGTAGTCGGGATCGGCGCGCACCGTCTCGACCAGCATGCGGCGCATCATCCAGTTGCGCGCGCTCATCTCGGTGGGCTGCGACGCCATCGGCACCAAAGCGTCCATCGCCTCGGGATATTTCGTGCCCCAGATCCAGGCATGCATGCCGCCCATGGAATTGCCGATCACCAGCCGCAGATGCCTGATGCCGAGCCCTTCCACGATCAGCCGGTGCTGCGCATCGACCATGTCGTCATAGTCATATTTCGGAAACGCCGTTTTCAGGCCATCGGAGGGTTTCGATGATTTGCCGTGGCCGAGCGAGTCCGGAATGATGATGTAGTACTTTGCAGCATCGAGCGGCTGGCCGGGCCCGAACAGTTCACCGGCGAACGCCGGTGTCAGCATGCTCAGGGCCGAGCCCGCGGTACCATGAAGTATCAGCACCGGCTGCCCGGTCGGCTCACCCACCGTGGTGTAGTGCAGCCGCAGCTCCGGCATCACCTCGCCGGTGTGGAATTTGAAATCCCTGGCGATCCAGTCGGCTTGCTTCGGCGTGGGATAATCGGCGGCGGTGGCGGAGAAGGAAGTGAGCGTGACGAGCGCGAATAACGCGGTGCGCAGCAGTTGCATGAAGTTCTCCCCAGGTGCGGCTGGTAAGCTGGCCGCTTGCAGCGAAGCTACACGAAGAGAACGTTCAAGGCATCCGCGCAACCATTGCCCTGCTCCCGCACTGCAGCGATCCCCAACACTTCCACGCCGTGCTATTTTTTGGGCATGCATCGACGCGATCGCTCAGGCCTAATCATTCTCTGAAAATCCGATTCGCTTCGTGCGGCCGTAGAGTTCATACTCCACGAAACAACGCAGCGCCGATGTGAGGTTCGCATGCGGGGGTTGGCACGTATCGCTACGCTGGCTGCAGTGGCCGCGCTCGCCACTGCCGCGCATGCCATCGATCGCGGCCAGTTCGAAAATGTGCCCGACGATATCCGCGCCTGGTTCAAGGCGGTGATCAGCCCCAGCGGCGTGCCGTGCTGCGATATCTCCGACGGCCATCGCACCGACTACGAAACCCGCGACGGCGCCTACTGGGTGCCTATCGAAGGCGCCTGGATGCAGGTGCCTACCCATGCGGTGATCCGCGACCGTGGCAATCCTGTCGGCGAAGCCGTGGTGTGGTACGTCCATCACCGCGGCCGCATCGTCATCAGCTGCTTCGTGCCTGCCGACGCCGTGTGAACCGCAGGCACGCGCGGCACGACAGACGGTAAGCGCGCCGCCGCGCTGTCCCACGAAAGTCGTCATGCGCCGCATTGTCATCGCCTTCACCATCTTGCTCGCATCATTGGCGCAGGCACACGCCTCTTCGAGCCTGGCCTGCGATGCCGAGGACAAGGCCGCGACGGTGAACATCGCCGGCGCCCATGGCCGCGGCGTCGGCAGCGGCCTCTCGGGTTTTCGCGCCGAAGTCCGCCTCAAGCTGGGGTCGGTGCCGATCGACATCCGCAAGCTCGAACTCGACAGCAGCCATGTCCGCCAGCAGTGGTTCAACGGGCGCGATTTCAAGCTGGCGACGCACTGGGATTCTGCTAACGACAAGGCGCCCTACCGCGAGGTCGTGCTGATCGTCGAGACCCGCCGCGGCAAGGCCGAGGAAAGCCTTTATCGCGGCCGGTACACGCTGCTGATTGTCGTCGGCTCCGGCGATCCCGCGGTTGCGGCGACGCGGCAGGAGGTAAGCGGTGCCATCAGTTGCAGCGTGGGCTGAGCGGCCTTTGCCGGAGCGCCCGCGCCTGTCATAATGCTCGCGAAGCGCCGTGCCCTGGCACGGCCTTGCCGTCACCGGACAACCGGCGGTTAGCCGCGGCGATTTCGGCGCGTTGAGCGTTCCGAGAACCCGGCCATCCGCTATCGCGCCACCTTGGCGCGCCAACCACAAGCGAGACCACTATGACGGAAGTTACCTATGTGATCGTCGAACATGACGGCGGCTGGGCCTACAAGGTCGGCGCCGTGTTTTCGGAACCTTTCCCGACTCGCGCCATGGCCACCGCTGCCGCCAAGCGCGCCGCCACCGAGCAGACCGTGCCCGGCAGGACTGAGGTGATCCAGTTCGAGGACGAAAGGGGCAAGTGGCACGAAGAGACCGCATCGGGCAGCGACCGGCCGACCACGCACATCGTGGACAAATCCTGAGCCGCAACGCGAATGAATGTTTTACTGACGCTGAGGCATCGCGCGGCACCGGCCGCGCGATGTTGTTTGGGCGCCATTCGCGCCACGGCTGATTTTTCCTACCGGCTGGTCGCATCGGAAGACGAAGACGATGAAAGCAGACCGAGAATGAAACGACTTTCGAGATGAAACGACCCGGCGGCCCCGCGGCAATCGCCGCCCTGCTCTCCTTCAACGGCGGCTTCGTCGACACCGCGGGATTCCTCGGGCTGCAGGGCCTGTTCGTCGCCCATGTCACCGGCAACTTCGTCACGCTCGGCGCGGCGCTGGTGCATGGCAGCCACGGCATCATCGGCAAGGTGCTGGCATTGCCGGAATTCGTTGTCGTGATCGTGCTGGCGCGTCTCGCCGGCACAGCCTTGCGCGCGCGAAAGCTGCCGGCGCTGCGCATGCTGCTGTCCGCCAAGGTGGTGCTGCTGCTCTGTTTCTTTCTGCTCGCGGTGATCTTTGGCCCGTTTCCCGACGCCAATACGCCGGCCGCGCTGCTCACAGGCTTTGCCGGCATCGCCGCGATGGCGCTGCAGAACGCCTTGCAGCGGGTGCATATGCCCGCACAGCCGCCGAGCACGCTGATGACCGGCAGCACCACCCAGGCCACCATCGACGCCGTCGATCTGTTGAGCGGCGTCGAGCCCGCGCAGCGCGCGACAATCCGCGCCCGCCTCGGCAACCTCACCATGGCGATCCTGTATTTCGCCGCCGGCTGCGCCGCCGCGGCGATCCTCTATGCGCTGGCTGGCTTCTGGTGCCTGGCGCTCGCCGTGCTGGTTGGCTTTGCAGCATCGATCATGCGGATCGACGATCCCATGGCAGCGCCAGCAGCCTGAGCCGACTTTTCGGTCCTGCAGCAAAATGCTAGCTTTGCGCCTTATTCGCATCGGGAGAGCAGACGTGACCGACCTCGCCGCCACCGACCTCAGGACGATCTATCCGGCCCCCCATCCCCGCGTGATCGCCAAGGCGCGGCCGACGCTCGACGTGCACTCCGCCAAGTTCATCGGCCTGTCGCCCTTTTGCGTGCTGGCCTCGTCCGGCCCCGACGGCACCGTCGATGCCTCGCCGCGCGGTGGCGGTGTCGGCTTCGTCCGCGTGGCATCGCCGACCGAGTTGCAGATGCCGGACCGCCCCGGCAACAACCGTATCGACACCTTCCAGAACATCCTGAACGGCAGCGGCCACGTCCAGCTGATCTTCTTCGTGCCGGGGATCGACGACACCCTGCGTGTCAGCGGCACCGCCAGGCTGCTGAAGGATCCGGCCTTGATGGCGTCGATGGAAGAGTTCGGCAAGCCGCCGCGCGCGGTGCTCAGCATCGCGGTCACCGAGGCCTATTTCCACTGCGGCAAGGCGCTGATGCGTTCGAAACTGTGGTCGCCCGAAGTACAGGTGAAGCGCGCGGTGATGCCCAGCATCTCCGAAATGATTCACGACCAGACCAAGCTCGGCGAACCGCAGTCGCAGGCCGAGGTCGATGCGGCTTACCGGCAGCAGCTATAGCTATCCACAGCGAATGGCGAGCAAACGCACGCTGAATTGAGGTTGTCGTCGAACGTCTGCTAGAGACGTCGGGTCACTGACTCACGATAGGATACGCCGTGGCCGACAGCACATCACGACCGACGCGACAGGGATTGCAGGGTCCGCCGGGACGCCCAGGTGCGCCTGGACGCCCGGGTCCGCAAGGCCATGTTGGACGCCCCGGCCCGGAAGGTCCGCGCGGCAAAGCGGGGCCGTTGGGCAAGGCGGGCCCGCAAGGCAAGCGCGGCGAACCGGGCCCCGCCGGCAAAGCAGGCCCCGCGGGTGCCACGGGAGCCATTGGCGCGCAGGGACCGCAAGGATTGCCGGGGCCGCGCGGCGAAGCCGGCCCGGCGGGACCGGCCGGGCAACTGCCGTCGATCGAACAGGTGATGCCGTGGCTGCACCTCGTGTTCGAGGCGTGGGAAGATTTCAAGCAGACGAAGGAACGCGAGGCAAAAGAGCGCGAAGCCCAGCTGCGGGCCGCTCAAGAGCGTGAGGCGCAGGAACTCGCCGATCGGGAAAGTGCTGCGGAGGACCAGCCCGACGAGGCTGAGGCGAGCGACAAGAAAAAGCGCCGCCGCAAACACAAGAAATAATCACACTCTTGCCTTTACTCGCCCTCAGGTTGCAGAATACCTGCACCCTGGAGGGGAGGGCGTCGTGCTTCGTGTGGCGTTTGTCGGAACGATCGTTGCGGGTCTCGCGCTGGGCGGTTGCGTCCGCGACCCCTATGTGACGGATGACGGCGAAACCAGATCCGGCGAATGGTGGATCGCGCACCAGATCGATCGCGTGACTGGAGCGGAGCTGCCGAGCGCTACTGTGTACGAATATGCTTCCAACAGTAACGAGGACTTTCCCAAACCCTCTTCATTCCAGCTGACATGTCTGGACAAGAAGCCGGTGGTCCGTTTCGCCTTCGCATTCAAGGTCGGAAATGACCGCGATACGGTGCTTGGCTATCGCTTCGACGACAAAGCGGGCCACGAAAACGTTGAATCGCGTGTGCTTCTTGGCAAGCAGCAGATCGTGATCGAGGACAAATCTGCGCTCGCTCAATTCATGAGCGAGATGCCGGGCGCCAGCAAATTGTATGTGCGGCTGCGCTCGATAATCGGCGGACGGACCGCGGTCGAATACACCCTGGACGGGTCAACGGCGGCGATTCAGGCGGCGTTTGCCAATTGCCCGATGCCGCCGACGCCGCCTCTGCAACCGCAGAAGCGGACGTCGTAGACGTTCGGCCTAGAACTCGCTCTCGAGTCCACCGACGTGCTTCTGGGTGTAGAGGTCGATGCCGATCCGCTCGATCACATCCAGCTGGGTCTCGAGGAAGTCGATGTGGTGTTCTTCGTCCTTCATCAGCTTCTCGAACAGGTCGCGCGACACATAGTCCTTGACGCTGTGGCAGTAAGTCGCCGCTTCCTCATAGAGGGTGCGGGCGCCGACTTCGGCCGCCAGATCGCACTCGATGATCTCCTTGACGGTCTGGCCGATCCGCAACGGATCCAGCACCTGCATGTTCGGGAAGCCGTCGAGGAACAGGATCCGGTCGGTAAAACGATCGGCGTGGTTCATCTCTTCGATGGACTCCTTGCGCCACATCTTGGCCATATCGAGCAAGCCCCAATGGTTCAGCAGGCGGAAATGCAGCCAGTACTGGCTGATCGCGGTCAGCTCGCTGCGCAGCCCCTTGTTGAGGTAGTCCACGACTTTCGGGTCGCCCTTCATGATGCACTCCTGTTGCCGAAACCCGTCCAGGTCCCTCATTGAATTTAGAATCTTTCTAAGTCAGTTTCCGCGGGAGAACAACCCCTCCGGGCGGGAATCGACAGGAGGTGTCAAAAGCAGGGAAATGACTGACAGGGGAAGGTTTTAGGCGGCGGCTTCGACGACCATGAGGTCGGGCAGCTCGGCATGGGCATGCGCTTCGGCATGGGCGGCGCTGTGCGGGCAGCCCGAGCAGCAGGCCTTGGCACAGGCACCGAGCGCTTCGTCCATAATCGCCTTGATGGTCCGCGCACAGCGACCGCACTGGGCGCTGCAGCCGAGGCAACCATAGACCTGCCCCGGCGTGCGCGGCGGACGCGCTCCGCTAACGGCATTTCGGACATCATGGTCGGAGAAGACGTTGCAGGAACAAACGATCATCGGATGAAGGCGGGCTCTCAGGGCGGGACCCCCCTTCGATATTTAAGAGCAGGCCTGGATGCAAAAGGAAAACGCCCGTTTTGAAGCTATTCCAAACTGCGAGCAGGGCCTGAAGCAGGCTGGAATGAATCTAAAGAAGCCCTTTAACGGCAGGCCTTAAACGTTTTCAGAGCCGCGCCTGAAAAGTGCACAACCTGTACGACACCGCAGGTATCGCGGTTGCGCCAACCGCTCGTCATCTGTCATATTTTGCAATGCAAAAGCCGCGGCGCGGCCTCGCTTGCGGCGGGATCCGGCGTGTCCATTCATTGATCATTCAAGTGAAGTGTGAAACTTTTCGCTCCACGCAGCGCTGGCTGCTGTCGAACCCTGCACGAGAGGTGAAGCCATGAAGAAAACCCTGATGGCCCTTGCCGCGGTTGCCACCCTGGCGGTGTCGTCGCTGGCGGCGCCTGCCCCGGCACATGCCCAGCGCGGGCTCGGCGCGGGGATCGCAGCCGGCGTCATCGGCGGCGCGCTGATCGGCGGCGCGATCGCTGGAGGCCCCGGCTATTATGGATATGGACCTGGCTACGGCTATTACGGCCGCCCGGCCTATGTCGCCGGCCCCGGCTATTATGGCGATTGTTACTGGCAGCGCCAGCGCTTCTGGGATGGCTATGGCTGGCGGATTCGCCGCGTGCGGGTTTGCGGCTGAGCCGTAACGTTTCTTTTAGCGCACCGGGAGTGCTCAACATTCCCGTGTGTTTCATTCAAGCGGCCCGAAAAAACCGTTTTTTCAGGACATTGCCTTGCGAACGTTTACGTCGGGTTGACGATTGGGCGCTTTTAAGTGAGATCGTCGTTTCGAACTGCAGCGTGAGTCACCCTTAAACCGCGCGTCGCCTGCGGCGCCCTTCTGGAGAGATCTGAGATGAAGAAGACAATTTCCGCCCTGCTCGCCGTCGCGACGGTTGCCGGTTCGCTGGTTTCGGTTGCGCC
>JAQGKA010000247.1 GCA_028290355.1 Tardiphaga sp.
GAGTACGATCGTGTTTGGTAAGCGTAGTGGATCTGAAGGCGATTCGCGGGCGACAAAGCCCGCCGCCGGCGCGTTGGAACCAGTTTCCAGCGGGGCACCGGCGGTTCCGCGCGCTGCATCCCCGCCGACCGTTGCTTCGCCGCCATTGTCACCGGCCAAACCGGCGCCGCCTCCGCCCGCCATGGAAGCGCGGCGGTCGGACAATTACTACCAGGTCAAGGCGACGATCTTCGGCGCCCTGATCGAGGCAATCGATCTTGCCCAGCTCGCCAAGCTCGACGGCGAGTCGGCGCGCGAGGAAATCCGCGACATCGTCAACGAGATCATCGCGATCAAGAACATCGTGATGTCGATCGCCGAGCAGGAAGAGCTGCTCGACGATATCTGCAACGACGTGCTGGGCTACGGACCGCTGGAGCCGCTGCTGTCGCGCGACGACATCTCGGACATCATGGTCAACGGCGCGGGCACGGTGTTCATCGAAGTCGCCGGCCGCATCCAGAAGACCGGCATCCGCTTTCGCGACAACCAGCAGCTGCTCAATATCTGCCAGCGCATCGTCAGCCAGGTCGGCCGCCGCGTCGATGAATCCTCGCCGATCTGCGACGCCCGCCTCGCCGACGGCTCGCGCGTCAACGCCATCGTCCCGCCGCTGGCGATCGATGGTCCAGCACTCACCATTCGTAAGTTCAAGAAAGACAAGCTGACGCTGGATCAACTGGTCAAGTTCGGTGCGATCTCGCCCGAAGGCGCGGAGATCCTGCAGATCATCGGCCGCTGCCGGGCCAACGTTCTGATCTCCGGCGGCACCGGCTCCGGCAAGACGACCTTGCTGAACTGCCTGACGCAATACATTGACGACGAGGAGCGCATCATCACCTGCGAAGATGCCGCCGAACTGCAGCTGCAGCAGCCGCATGTGGTACGCTTGGAAACCCGCCCGCCCAACATCGAGGGCGAAGGTCAGGTCACCATGCGCGAGCTGGTGCGAAACTGCCTGCGTATGCGTCCGGAACGGATCATCGTCGGCGAAGTGCGCGGACCGGAAGCGTTCGATCTGCTGCAGGCGATGAACACCGGCCACGACGGGTCGATGGGAACGCTGCACGCCAACAATCCGCGCGAAGCGCTGTCGCGTTGCGAATCAATGATCACCATGGGCGGCTTCTCGCTGCCGTCGCGCACCATCCGCGAAATGATCTGCGCCTCGATCGACGTGGTGGTGCAGGCCGCGCGTTTGCGCGACGGTTCGCGCCGCATCACCCACATCACAGAGGTAATGGGCATGGAAGGCGACACCATTATCACCCAGGACCTGTTCATCTACGACATGATCGGGGAAGACGCCAACGGCAACATCATCGGACAGCATCGCTCGACCGGCATCGGCCGGCCGCGGTTCTGGGATCGTGCGCGTTACTACGGCGAAGAGAAACGACTGGCAGCCGCGCTCGACAAAGCTGAAATCGTCCCGGTGAACTGAGGAGCGACCAATGAACATGCAGGCGCTCGCCATGGCTTTTCTCGCCTTCACCGCCGTCGGCGGGCTGGCCTGGGTCTTCATCTATCCATCGCTTTCCGGCGAAAAGAAAGTCGAGCAGCGCCGCGCGGCCGTTTCGCGTTCCGAACCCGCGATACGGCAGGCCGACAAGTCGCAGCGCTCCCGACGCGAGCAGGTCGAAGGTTCGTTGAGGGAAGTCGAGGCACGCCGCCAGAAGGCCAAGAAGGTCGCGCTCGGCATCCGGATTTCTCAGGCCGGCCTGAACTGGACCGACAAGAAATTCATGACGATCTCCGGCGTTCTCGGCGTCAGCAGCTTCCTGATTACGATGGTGATGGGTGGCGGTCTGCTCGCCGCCGGCGGTCTTGCCGTCGCCACCGGCTTCGGCCTGCCGCGCTGGGTGCTGAATTTTCTGAAGAAGCGTCGCGAGAAAGCTTTCCTCCGTTCCTTGCCTGACGCGGTCGATGTGATCGTGCGTGGCATCAAGGCCGGGCTGCCGCTGTTTGACTCCATCAAGGTGGTGGCGGCCGACGCGACGGAGCCGCTAAAGAGCGAATTCCTCGCCATCATCGAAACCCAGACCATCGGCATGCCCCTCGGCGACGCCTGCGCGCGGCTCTATGAGCGCATGCCGGTGCCGGAGGCGAACTTCTTCGGCATCGTGGTGGCAATCCAGCAGAAATCGGGAGGCAACCTCTCCGAAGCCCTCGGCAATCTTTCCAAGGTGCTGCGCGACCGTAAGAAAATGACCGAGAAGATCCAGGCGATGTCGATGGAAGCCAAGGCGTCCGCTGGCATCATCGGTTCGCTGCCACTGATCGTGATGTTGCTCGTCTATCTCAGTACGCCCGACTACATATCGCTGCTGTGGACCGAACCGACCGGCCGGCTGATGCTGGCGGGCAGCGCACTATGGATGTCCACGGGCATCTTCGTCATGAAGAAAATGATCAACTTCGACTTCTGATGGTGCCGCATGCTTGATACTCTGCTCGCGAAATTTCATGACGCCAGGTTCATGACCCTGCTGCTGGCGGCGATCGCAGTCACCGCCACGGTCTACACCCTGCTGACGCCGCTGCTCGCCGGCGACGGCCTGGCCAAGCGCATGAAGGCGGTCGCCAGCGAGCGGGAGCGGATCCGGGCGCGCGAGCGCGACCGTCTCTCCAAGAACGAGCGGGTGTCGCTGCGGCAATCGCCGAAGCAGCTGATCTCAAAAGTCGTGACTGACTTCAACCTTGGAAAATGGCTGGCGCAGGAAGCCGCCCTCGACAAACTGGTGATGGCCGGCTACCGCGGCCAGGCACCCTACATCACCTTCCTGTTCTTCCGCGCGGTGATGCCGATCCTCTTCCTGATATTCTCCGTGGTCTATGTGTTCGCGATTTCGCACCTGGAGCAGTCGATGCCGATCAAGATCGGCATCTGCCTCGTCGCGACCTATCTCGGCATGCAGGCGCCGATGATCTTCCTGAAGAACGCAATTTCGAAGCGCCAGCTTTCGATCCGGCGCGCTTTTCCGGACGCGCTCGATCTGCTGCTGATCTGCATCGAATCCGGGATGTCGATCGAAGTGGCCTTTCGCAAGGTCAGCATCGAGATCGGTTCGCAGTCGGTGGCGCTGGCGGAGGAATTCACCTTAACCACCGCCGAGCTGTCCTATCTGCAGGACCGCAAGGTAGCGTACGAAAACCTCGCCAAGCGTACCGGCCTCGAGGGCGTGAAATCGGTCTGCCTGGCGCTGATGCAGTCGGAGCGCTATGGCACGCCGCTCGGCCAGAGCCTGCGCGTGATGGCACAGGAAAACCGCGACATGCGCATGAATGAAGCCGAAAAGAAGGCCGCGGCATTGCCGCCTAAGCTGACGGTGCCGATGATCCTGTTCTTCCTGCCGGTGCTGTTCGTCGTCATTCTCGGCCCGACCGGCATCAAGGTCGCCGCGATGCAGTGAGCGGGCGACGCGGCCTCTTACTTCCCCTCTCCCCTTGTGGGAGAGGGTGGCTTCGCGAAGCGAAGACGGGTGAGGGGTACCACGCGCGCTGTTGCCAAGGCTCCCCTCATCCGTCGCGGACTTCGTCCGCGCCACCTTCTCCCACAAGGGGAGAAGGAAGAAGAGGAATGGGGAATTACGATCGGCCGCGTGCGTCGTCGCCTTGCGCGCCGAGCTGCGGGCCGTCCTTGCGGCTGAGCATCTGCTTGAGATAAGCGACGTTGGCCGCGGCCTCGGCGGGCGGCAGGTCGGCCTTGACGATGGTTTCGGCCTCGGCGAAGCGGCCCTGCAGGCCGACCACCAGTCCGAGGTTCTGCCGGACGCGCGGGTCAGGATTGCCGCTGCCGTAAGCCTGGCGCAGCGTCGACTCGGCTTTCGGCAAATCCTTTGAGAGCATGTAGGACAGGCCAAGATTGGACAGCACCGACGGCTCGTCAGGGCGAATCTTCAGGGCGCTGGCATAATAGCGGCGGGCTTCGTCGTGACGGCCCATCTGGTCGAGCACCGCGCCCTGCACCGAGAGAATGCGCCAATCCGGATTGGCCGGCGTATGCGCGGTGTTGAGGACCTCGAAGGCGCGCTGGAAACTGCCGGTGTCTGCGAGAGCGCGGCCATAGCCGGCGAGCAGCGCCTTGTTGCCTGGATTGTTCAGAGTGGCCTGTTCGAATACCGCGACGGCCTGGGCGCGCTGTCCGCTGCTGCGCAGCGCCTGGCCATAGCGCAGCGCCGCCTCGGCATCCCTTGGATTGGCGCGATAGCGCTCGCCATTGGCCTCGACCGCGCGGGCCGGATCCGCTTCGGCTGGCCGTTCCGCCTTGTCGCCGATGGAACCGGTGATGTCGGACATGCCCGCGGTCTTGCAGCCGGCGAGACCTACGGCCAGAATCGCCGTCACGGCCGCGGTCGTGAAAAGCCGGGCAAGACAAGAGGGCTGACGCATGGCACGTTGACTCAACAGTGGGGCGAACGGACGAGCCGAATGCCCTCAGCAATAATGCGTTAACCCTAATGGCTGGTTAATCGGCCTGTCCTGCGCCATACCCTGCACACCTCAACGCCCTACCCTTCGCGAGACCCATCTGATGCCATCCGCCTTCGAGACCGCCTCGGCCACATCGGCCATTCCGATCAGCTTCACCACCAAGACCACCTGGCCCGCGATCAGCGCCGCGCTCCCCGCGCCGGCACAAGCCTTCGCCGCGTCCAATGGCTTTACCGCCAAACCCGGCGCCTGCCTGACGCTGCCCGGGCCGGATGGCGCGATCGCCCATGTGATCTTCGGGCTCGAAGACGAGACCGCAAAATCCCGCGACCTGTTCCGGCCCGGGCAATTGCCTGGCCTGCTGCCGCCCGGCGTCTACCGCTTCGCCAACGCGCCGCACGACACCCGGCTGGCGGTGCTGGCCTTCGCGCTCGGCAGCTATCGCTTCAGCCGCTACCGCAACAACGACGTGCCGACCGCCCGACTGGTGCCGCCGGACGGCGTCGACATCGCCGATATCGAACGGATGGCAGAAGCCGCGGCGCTGGCGCGCGATCTCATCAACACGCCGTCCAACGACATGGGACCGGAAGAGCTGGCGCAGGCAGCGAAGGATCTTGCGACCCGCTTCGGTGCCAGCTTCAGCTGCATCGTCGGCGACGATCTCGTGCAGCAGAATTTCCCGCTGATCCATGCGGTCGGCATGGCCTCGCCGCGGGCGCCGCGGCTGATCGACTTTTCCTGGGGCGATCCCGCGCATCCTAAGGTGACCTTGGTCGGCAAGGGCGTCTGCTTCGACACCGGCGGGCTCGATCTCAAGCCGTCGAGCGGCATGCTGATCATGAAGAAGGACATGGGCGGCGCCGCCAATGTGCTGGCGCTGGCGCTGATGGTGATGGACGCGAAGCTGAAGGTGCGGCTGCGGGTGCTGATCCCGGCGGTGGAGAATGCGGTCGCCGGCAACGCGTTCCGGCCGCTCGATATTTTTAAATCGCGAAAAGGGCCGACAGTAGAAATCGGCAACACCGACGCCGAAGGCCGGCTGGTGCTGGCCGATGCGCTGGCTTATGCCGACGAGGAGTCGCCGGACCTGCTGGTCGATCTGGGCACGCTGACGGGAGCTGCGCGCGTCGCGCTAGGCC
>JAQGKA010000278.1 GCA_028290355.1 Tardiphaga sp.
GAGAATTTCGCGAGGTAGGTTCGCGTCGAGGGATCGGCATTGGGCGCGATCTCGCGCAGCTTTGCGGCATATTTCTTGTTCGGCTCGGACCACAGGGTGACGCTGGCCGATCCGTCTTTCGCCCGTCCCACAAGGGTTTCCGGAATCGCGACGACGGCTTCCTTCTCGGCGAAACGGGCGACCCGGATCGCGGTCTGGCCTGAGCTCACGACCTGGCCGGCATCGATCAGGGTCGCGGTGACGACGCCGCGGGTGTCGGCGAGCAGCGTGGCGTAGGACAGGCTGTTCTTCGTCAGTTCGACCGAACGTTCGGCGCGGTTGAGGCGGGCGCGGGCTTCATCAGCGGCGGCCCGGGCCTGATCGACCTGGGCATCGGTCGACCAGCCTTTGATCTTCAATTCCTTGGCGCGGGTCTCGGCAGCGCCGGCCTGGGCGAGGACGCCGGTGGCGGCGGTGAATTCGGCGACGGCCTGCTCCGCCTGCAGCTTCAGGTCGACTTCATCGAGCGTTGCCAAAGGCTGGCCGATTTCAACGGTTTGACTGACTTCGACGAGGCGCTTGGCGACCTTGCCGGGAACCCGGAACCCCATGTCGGTCTCGATCCGCGGCTTGATGGTGCCGACGAAACTGCGCGCCGGCGATTCCGGCTCGTAATGCACGGATGCGACCAGGACCGGGCGGGAGGTTTCGGATTTCTCGGCGGGCGCCTTGCTGCAGCCGGCCAGCGCAAGCGCCGCCAATGAAACAGCTAAGATGCTGGAATAACTCGAAAAAACTGAACGGCCAGACATCGGACTTCCCCTCGGTGGTGATCGGAGGGGAGTGTCGAATGTTTACTGACGATTGTCAATATTCGTCAGTGATCAGGATTTTGTGAATGCGGGCGTGGTTAGAGACGCGCTAACCGCTCTTGAAAATCGTGATTGGTCTCCCATGCCCGGAACGGGTTTCCGTCATCGCTGCGTTGAGACGGGCGTGGGACGAACCGGCGGTCGAATCGTGGGGGCGCCCGAAATCCATCGATTTCGGGCGCCCCCATTCAATCCCTTGCCGTAACGGCTATTTCGCCCGAAGCGGCACGACCGGCGCCGGGCCTGCGAACTCCGCCGCGGTGTCGTGCTTGCCTAACAGCACCAGCAACCCGGCAACCAGCGGCAACACCGCCAGTACCAGCAGACCGGTCGAGGTGCTGCCGGTCAGCTCCTTGATCCAGCCGATCAGATACGGCCCGCCGAATCCGGCGAGGTTACCGATCGAATTGATCAGCGCGATGCCACCGGCCGCAGCGGTGCCGCTCAGCCAGGCGGTCGGCAGCGTCCAGAACAAAGCGAAGGTGCAGAACACGCCGATGGCGGCGACGGTGAGCGCGATCATCGTCAGCGTCGGATCGGTGGAGTAGCCGGAGACGCCAAGCGCCGCGGCAGTGAGCAGTAGCGGCAGCCCGACATGCCAGACTCGCTCGCGGGTCTGGTCGGAATGCTGCGCCCACAGCACCATGGCGATGGAGCCGAACAGATAGGGGATCGCGGTGACGAAGCCGGTCTGCAGATTGCTGAAGCCGAACGCCTTCACGATTTGCGGCAACCAGAACTGCATGCCGTACAGCGCGCCGACGAAGCCGAAATAGATCAGGCTCAGCACCAGCACCTTGGGCGACGACAGCGCCTGCCCCAGCGTCATCCTGTTGGCGCTCTCCTTGGCCACACGTTCGCCTTCAAGCTTCGACAACAGCCAGGCCTTCTGCTCAGCGCTAAGCCACTTTGCCTGCGACGGCCGGTCGGTGAGATAGAACCAGGTGACGATGCCGAGCACGATGGAGGGAATGCCCTCGATGATGAACAGCCACTGCCAGCCCTTCAGGCCCAGTACGCCGTCGAGTCCAAGCAGCATGCCGGACACCGGCGCGCCGATCACGGTGGAGACCGGCACCGCGATGGCGAAGGCGGCGAGGACGCGCGCACGATATTCCGCCGGGTACCAGTCGGTGAGATACAGGATGATGCCGGGGACGAAGCCGGCTTCAGCCACGCCAAGCAAAAACCGCAGCGCGTAAAAGCTCCATTCGCCAGAGACCAGCGCCATCAGTGCGGAGATGATGCCCCAGGTCACCATGATGCGCGCGATCCAGCGGCTGGCGCCGAATTTTTCCAGCGCGATGTTGCTGGGCACTTCGAAAATGAAATAGCCGATGAAGAAGATGCCGGCGCCCCAGGCAAAGATCGTCGGCGAGAAATTCAGCTCGGCATTCATGGTCAGCGCGGCGAAGCCGAGATTGACGCGATCGAGATAGGCCAGGAAATACGCCAGCACCAGAAACGGAATCAGCCGCCACGAGATCGCGCGGATCGTAGAGGTCTCGATGTCGGATTTGGCGACGGGCGTTGCGCCCGCAATGGCGGCGTGGCTCATGGTTTTCTCCCGGACTTTTGTTCACGACGGCCTCTGCGGGCCGCGCTGATTTCGTCTGGGAGGTTTATCGAATTGCGGAGGGGTCGGCAACGGGATGTGCCGTAGATGGAGTAACGGGCTTTCGCGGCGGAGGCCCGTTAACCCCTCTACCGATTCAGCGCAGCACTTGATTGAACAGCACCTGCCTGAAGCGCTCCACCGGAGCGGGGCTGCGTTCGGCCTTGGCGAGCAGGTTGGCGCCCTGCAGGGACGAGACGATGAAGCCCGCGACCTCTTCGACCTTGAAGTCATCCGGCAACTCGCCGGCGGCCACGGCGGCGTTCAGGCAATAGGCGACCGAGCCCTGCACCTCGGCAAAGATCTCGACCAGCCGCTGGCGGATCGGCTCGGAATGGTCGGTGGCCTCGGCGGTGAAATTGCCGAACAGGCAGCCATTGCGCATGCCGTCCTTGTTGAGGCGGTTCTTGCTGTTGTCGATATAGGCCGCAAGCCGCTGCAGCGGCGGCAACGCATCGTTGCGCAGCGTCTCCGCCATCGAGGCGCGGCCGGCGCAGAGATACATATCCAGTATCTCAAGGCCGAACGCTTCCTTCGACGTGAAGTGATTGGTGAAGGAGCCCTGCGGCACGCCGGCAGCCTGCACGATGTCGCGAACGCTGGCGCCGGCATAGCCATGCGCATGCACGACCTTGAGGCCTTCGGTCAGAATCTTTTCGCGGTTTGAGACTTTTCCCATCGCAAGTAATATGGCCGTCCATATTTTATTGTCAAGAGGCTATAGATAAAGGGAAAGTCCTCTCTCTCCCCTTGTGGGAGTGGGGACGAAAGTGGCGATGTGCTTTTCAGAAAACCTCTGGACTAAACCGCCGGCCCGTAGCGCCTGACCGCCTCGATGGTCAGGCCCTTGCCTACGGCACCGAAGGTATCGCCATCGATGGCGCGCGCGTGCGGCACGGCGCCGGTGATGGCCTTGCGGACGTGGGCGAGCTGCACCGAGCCGCCGGTGAGGAACAAGGCGTCGATGTCTTCGGCCCGCAGGTTTGCCTGTTCGAGGCAGATCTTGATGCGTGCGGTGATGCGGTCGGCGAGCAGTTGGGTGTGGCTGACAAGCTCCTTGCGGGCGACGCCGGCCTTGAGGCCGGGCTCGATCCAATCCAGCGCGATACTGGCCTTCTGCGAGTCCGACAGGCCGATCTTGGCGTCCTCGATCTCCATCGCCAGGGTGTGGCCGCGCTGTTCGTCGAGCACGCGCACCAGGCGATCGAGCAGTTCCGGCTGCCTGGATTCATACCGAACCTGGCGGACCTCGTTCATCACCTTCTGCTCGTACATCCGGTTGATGTTGGCCCAGGTGGCGAGATCGTGGAAATAGCCGGAGGGCACGTCGAGGCCGGCGCGCTTCATCGCCGTGCGATAGCCGAGCAAGGGCATGATGACGCCGAGGCTGAGCTGGCGGTCGAAATCGGTGCCGCCGATCCGCACGCCGTCGTTGGCAAGGATATCGTCCTTGCGCTCGGCATGGCGGTGCCGCTCGGGCGAAAGGCGCACGATGGAGAAATCCGAGGTGCCACCGCCGATGTCGGCGATCAAAGCGATCTCTTCGGAATTGATCTGGCGCTCGTAATCCAGCGCCGCCGCGATCGGCTCGAACTGGAAGGTGACCTCGTCGAAGCCAATGTCGGAGGCGATGTCGCGCAGGGTCGCTTCCGCCTTGCGGTCGCTGACCGGATTGTTGTCGACGAAATGCACGGGGCGGCCGTGCACCACATTGCGCAGCTGGTGGCCGGTGGCCACCTCCGCGCGCCGCTTCACCGCGCCGAGATAATAGGCGATGACGTCACGAAAGCTGGTGCGCTCGCGGCCGGTCTTGGTGGTCTCGTCGATCAGGGATGTGCCGAGCACGGATTTGAGGCTGCGCATCAGACGGCCCGGCGCGCCTTCGACGTAGGACTCGATCGCCTTGCGGCCGATCAAGGTAGCGCCATCGACCTCATAAAAGATCGCGCTGGGAATCGTGGTGTGGCCGAATTCCAGCGTGGCAAGCACCGGGGCATCGTCCACGACGGTGCCGAGCGTCGTATTCGACGTTCCAAAATCAAGACCGCAAGTTGACATCATCGCTCCCGGGAGGAACGTCGGTCTACACACATCGCGGCCAGCGATCTACCATTATATTTTTGCATCGCACGCAGACCGCATTTTCGTCGCAAACGCCGGTATTTCCGAAGCAAAACAAGGCCATCCACAGAACAATCTGTCCCGTTGCATCGGGGTTGATGAATCGCTCAGCATGGGTCCATAAGCGTCTCCCCCACGGCGGGACATCGACCCGCCGCGATCTCTCGAAGGATATTCGCGCGTGGCAAACATTAATCGACAGATTGCGGAAGAACTGGGCGTGCGCGAGCAGCAGGTCGAGGCGACCGTGGCGCTGCTCGACGGCGGCGCCACGGTTCCGTTCGTCGCGCGCTACCGCAAGGAAATCACCGGCGCGCTCGACGACGCGCAATTGCGCACGCTGGAAGAACGTTTGAACTACCTGCGCGAGCTGGAAGCACGCCGTCTCGTGATCCTGGAATCGGTGAAGGAACAGGGCAAGCTCGACGACAAGGTGCTGGCCGCCATCATGGCCGCCGACAGCAAGGGCCGCCTCGAAGACATCTACCTGCCGTTCAAGCCGAAGCGCCGCACCAAGTCGGAAATCGCCAAGGAAGCCGGGCTCGAGCCGCTGTCCGAACTGCTGCTGACGCAACCGCAGAACGATCCGAAGAAAGTCGCCGAAGCTTTCGTCGATGCCGACAAGGCGGTCGCCGATGTCACAGCCGCGCTGGACGGCGCGCGCGCGATTCTGGTGGAGCGCTTCGCCGAAGACGCCGATCTGATCGGCGCGTTGCGCGAGCAGGTGTGGTCGAACGGGCTGATGGCGTCCAAGGTGCGCGACGGCAAGAAGGCCGAGGGCGAGAAGTTCAAGGACTATTTCGATTTCAGCGAGCCGCTGCACAAGCTGCCGTCGCACCGGATTCTCGCGATGTTCCGCGGCGAGAAGGAAGAGGTCCTCGACCTGCAGATGCAGCCGGAGCGCCCGCCCGCCGAGCCTTCGGCGGCGGTGGTGGTCAGTTCCTATGAGATGAAGATCATGCAGCGCTTCATGATCTCCGATCAGGGCCGGCCCGGCGACAAGTGGCTGACCGAGACGGTGCGCTGGGCGTGGCGTACCAAGATCCAGGTGCATCTCAACATCGATCTGCGGATGCGATTGTGGACCGCAGCCGAGACCGAAGCGGTGCGCGTGTTCGCCTCCAATTTGCGCGACCTGTTGCTGGCCGCCCCCGCCGGCGCGCGCGTCACCATGGGGCTCGATCCCGGCTTTCGTTCCGGCGTGAAGGTCGCCGTAATCGATGCCACCGGCAAGGTGGTGGCCACCACCGCGATCTATCCGCACGAGCCGCAGCGGCAGTGGGACGCCGCACTGGCGACACTGGGCAAGCTGGCAGTGACGCACAAGGTCGACCTGATCGCGATCGGCAACGGCACCGCGTCGCGCGAGACCGACAAGCTGGCGATGGATCTGGTGAAGCTGCTGCCGGACCTGAAGATGTCGAAGATCGTGGTGTCGGAGGCCGGCGCCTCCGTGTATTCGGCCTCGGCCTTTGCCTCGGAAGAACTGCCAGAGCTCGACGTGACCTTGCGCGGCGCGGTGTCGATTGCGCGGCGCCTGCAGGATCCGCTGGCGGAGCTGGTGAAGATCGATCCGAAGGCGATCGGCGTCGGGCAGTATCAGCACGATCTCGGCGAGAGCAAGCTGGCGCGCTCGCTTGATGCCGTGGTGGAAGACTGCGTGAACGGCGTCGGCGTCGACGTCAACACGGCGTCGGCGCCATTGCTGGCGCGGGTGTCGGGCATCGGCTCGGGGCTGGCGCAGAGCATCGTGCAGCACCGCGACGCCAACGGCCCGTTCAAATCGCGAAAAGCGCTGAAGGAAGTGCCGCGGCTTGGGCCGAAGGCGTTCGAGCAATGCGCGGGCTTCCTGCGCATCAGCGATGGTGAGGATCCACTGGACCGCTCCGGCGTGCATCCGGAAGCCTATCCGATCGTGCGCAAGATCCTGGCGGCGACCAAGAGCGACATCAAGGCGCTGATCGGCAATGCCGAAATTTTGCGGCAGGTGCAGCCGAAGGCGTTCGTCGACGACACCTTTGGTCTGCCGACCGTAACCGACATCCTGCGCGAGCTGGAGAAGCCCGGCCGCGATCCCCGCCCCGCCTTCAAGGCAGCGGTGTTCATGGAAGGCGTCGAGAAGCTGAGCGACCTGAAGCCCGGCATGATTCTGGAAGGCACGGTGACCAACGTCGCCGCATTCGGCGCCTTCGTCGATATCGGCGTGCATCAGGACGGGCTCGTGCACATCTCGGCGATGTCGAAGACGTTTATCAAGGACCCGCGCGAAGTGGTGAAGTCCGGCGACATCGTCAAGGTGAAGGTGCTGGAAGTGGAAGTCGCGCGCAAGCGCATCGCGCTGTCGCTGCGGATGGATGATGCCGTCGGCCCCAAGGCCGACCGCCCGCAGCAGGACCGCGGCCCGCGCGTCAATGAGCGACAGTCGATGAGTTCGTCCGCGCCGCGCAAGCCGGGCGAAGCCGCGCCGGGCGGCGCGTTCGCCGAAGCGCTGCGACGGGCGGCGGAAAAGGGCGCAGGGAAAGCGAAGTAATACTCCTGTCGTCCCGGCAAGCGAGCTTGCGAGCGCAAACCGGGACCCATACACGCAAACTTTCGTTTTGAACCGTGTAGCAGACGTCTTACTACTATCAGCGAGTCCTGCGGCTATGGGTCCCGGCGTTCGCCGGGACGACTCATTGAGGGCTCATGCCTGCCCCATCTCCACCGCCAACTGCAAAATATCCTCGTCGCAGTTGCGGCCGCCGATGATGGAGAGCCCGAGCGGGCAATCGTCCAGCGTCGCCACCGGCAGCGAGATCTGCGGCAGGCCAGCATGGCCGGCGAGACAGAGCAGCTCGATGGCGCGGGCGCGGAACACGTCGAGCTGATCGGCCGGCGTGTTGCGCAACGGCGCGATGCCGGGCGAGGTCGGGACGATCAGCACGGTGTCTTCCGTCATCAGCGACAGCATGCGCGCGACGATCTTCTCGCGCAGCACCTTGGCCTCGGCGATCTCCTTCGGATCCATTGTGGCAGCAGCGGCGAAGCGCTCCTTTACGCCGGGACCGAGTTTGGGTTTCACGGCCTGAATCCATTCGCCCTGCGCGGCCCAGGCCTCTTCCGACTGGATAACGCGAAACACGTTGCGCCACGCCGGGTATTCGCCAGCGGCGACATCGACGTCTTCGCTGGTGCCGACCAGCTTGATCAGGTGATCGAGCGCCGGCTGCAGCGCCTGGCTGACGCTGACATCGACGGCGGCGAACAGGTCGCGCGCGATCAGCAACTTCTTCGGACGGCGCGCGGGGCGCGCGTTGTCGAGCAACACCTTGCCGACCTCTTCCATGATCTCAGGGCTGCGGGCGAACCAGCCGGCGGTGTCATAGCTCGGCGCCAGCGGCACGGCACCGGTGAGCGGGATGCGGCCATGCGTGGTGCGGATGCCGTAGACGCCGCAATAGCTGGCGGGCAGACGTACCGAGCCGCCGGTATCGGAGCCGATGGCGAAATCCACCAGACCACCGGCAGTGGCTGCAGCCGATCCGCTGGAGGAGCCGCCGGGAACTCGGCCGGGCGCCGCCGGATTGATCGGCGTGCCAAAGTGCGCGTTCTCGCCGTTCAGGCTCCAGGCCAACTCGTCCGTGTGGGTCTTGCCGACGAATTTTCCGCCGGCGGCGAGCAAGCGATCATAGATCGGCGTCGACACCGTCGGCACCGGATGCGTCGCCAGCCATTCCGGACTGCCGGCGGCGGTCGGGATGCCCGCGATGTCGTAAAAATCCTTCACCGCAAACGTCAGCCCTGCCAGCGGGCCTTCCTTTGTGGTCTGCACATCGATGCGACCATGGTCCACAAAGGCATTCAGCGTGTCGTTGATCGGCATCGAGGTCTCCGTGAGATGTGTCAGGCAGGCCGGTGCAGCGACGCCGCCGGCTTGCTGAAGGTTCGCACGCCGCGCTTCAGGCCGAACAGCGGCTGCGCGACCTCGCATACCGCCTCCGCCTTGGTGGCACAATCCAGCACCACGAGATCGGCGGGATTTCCGACTGCGATGCCGTAATCCCCACGGTTCAGAATTTTCGCCGACGCCGACGTGACCATATCGAGGCAACCGGCAAGGTCGTTCATGGCGCCGACCTGGGTGACGTTGGCGTAAAGGTTGATCATCCGGATCAGCGAAACATCGCCGAACGGCGTAAACGGATTCAGCACATTGTTGGTGGAGACGTTGCTGGCGACGCCGAGCGCGCGAAGCTTGTGGCCCGCAGTAACACCACGCGGCACGTTGAATTCGCTGTCGCGGCCGGTGAGAAACAGGTCGGTGGCCGGCAGCACGGTGACGGCGACGCCGGCGTCAGCGAGACGCGTCGCCGCAGCTTCGAAGTCCGCATTCGGCATCGCGGAAAGTTTCGTTACATGGCCGATGGCCACGCGGCCGCCCCAGCCGTTGGCTGTCGCCATGCGGCAGACTTCATCGAGATCGAGGTGCGCGGGGTCGAGGCCGAAATCGAGATGGAAATCGATATCGACGCCGAACTCTTTCGCCATACCAAAGACTTTTGCGATCTGTCCGTGTGAATCCTTGTCCATGTAGGGCGCGCCACCGACCACGTCGGCGCCTTCGCGCATCGC